>NZ_JADNDC010000027.1:0-61914 GCF_015551645.1 Ruminococcus sp. D54t1_190329_F1 | reverse complement strand
GAAATTACAGTTCGAGATAATGGATTGTATAGTTTTTCCAGACAGATACATTTACGACAGCCAACGAATATTACAAACGAGATTGTAACTGCAGCATTTCAGCTATTTAAAGATAATTACAAATTGGAACATCCCATTAGAAGCCTGGGAATCCGAGCTGCGGATCTTGTGTTAGATTATATTCCCGTGCAGTTGGATTTATTTGGAAATCAGGAGAAAAAGGAAAAGTTAGAGAAGCTGGATCGCACTGTAGATGAGATCAGACGACGGTTTGGTTATTTCAGTATACAGCGAGCGGCAATGTATCAGGATAAAGTCTTATCCCACTTAGACGCTGGTACGCACACGATCCATCCACACAGTTATTTTCATGGGTAATTGGAGGGATAGATTTGAAAAAGCATTAATCAGAAAACAGAAAGAAAGTTATCAGTGTATTTTGGATTATACGAAGGAGCATGGATATCCGCCGACAGTACGGGAATTTTGAAAAATAAGCGGAGTAAGATCAACATCATCTGCTTTTTCCAGAATCAAACAGTTGGAGTTAAATGGATATATCCGCAGAATTCCGGCATCGCCAAGAGCAATTGAGATTTTATAGTGAGGTGTCGGCATGAACAAAGTATATGTAAATGTAGTAGAAGAGTTTCGGAAAGACGGACAGCTGGTTCCCATATTTTTTACATGGGAGGATGGAAGAAAGTATAGCATTGACAGAATTTTGAAAATCGAGCGGTGCGCCAGCAGAAAGGCAGGCGGTGTAGGAATGATGTACACCTGTATGATACAGGGGCAGGAAAGCCACTTGTTTTACGAAGTGGATAAATGGTTTATGGAGAGAAAAACAGCATAAGGAGAGATTGGTATAGACGATATTATTTGGATTATTAATCGGCAGGGATAGTCACTTTCCCTTTATATTCCTGCAGGTTTTACATAAGAAGATGGATTTCGGTCAGCAAAGGCAGCTCCCACAATGCCTTTTGGATATCCGCTTCTGCAAGTTGTAGTAAGTAATTGCTTCCCATCAAAATCATGAGATCGTGGTACCGCAGGCAAAGGATAAAAGATTTAGACCGTCACTGGGCGTTGAGGAAGAGTAGGTGAGTAATATGAGATACGAAGATTCGATGAAAGATGTAGCTGATCAGATAATCAAAGAACAGCAGCGAGCCAGTAAAATTAAAAACAATCCAGAAGAGTTCCATTGGCATGACGAATATGCAACGTTGAATTTCTTTCGGTTTATCTGCAAAAATATCGGTAACTTGAGAAATGGAGAAATTGAAAAAATGGTCACACGTTTAAAGAACATAGATCAGAAAGCAGTGGAAAACCATGTGAATGGTGCTGTTTGGGCATTTGATTATGATAAGATGTTCTGTGTATTGATGGAAAATGAAATTTGCCGAAAGGTGTGTGAAAAGAATAAATATAACAATTGGATGAATCTGATTGGACAGTATTGTGTTTCAAGGACTTAAAGACGAAGAAAGTTGTTGGAGAGAAGTAATTTCCAGCAACTCTGTCTTTAATGAATAGAGTTCATTTTTTTATTCAACTATTCCCATAATATATACAATATGTAAATGTGCAATTCAAATATCAGTTTATGCTAAGTACAAAAATAATAATAATTACTATTATTGACAAAAGAATAATTATCATGTATAATACAGATATACAAGAAACAAAGTGTTAGAAAAATTGCTAGGAACTTGGTAACAAAAATAAATCGACATTGAAAAGGGAAAATGACTATGAAAAAATATGAATGTGAACCATGTGGCTATATTTATGATCCGGCAGTAGGCGATCCAGACGGAGGTATCGCTCCAGGAACTGCATTTGAGGATATTCCAGATGACTGGACATGCCCAATCTGCGGATTAGGAAAAGATGTTTTCGTTCCTGTAGAAGACTAAGCAGAAAATGCAGATACGAAACTGCCAGACATTAAAAGAGCCTAAGAGAACATATAAAAGAAATGGAGGTCAAATTATGACTTACGATTTAAACATTACCTTTGATGACAATTTAGTAACAGGAAATAAAACAATCGATACACAGCACAAAGAATTGATTGACCGTATTCAGAACTTTGTAATTGCCTGTCAAAATGGCGACAGCAAGGTAAAGGCGATCAAACTTCTGGATTATCTTAACGAGTATACTGACTTTCATTTTAAAGAAGAAGAAGCACTTCAGGAAAAAGCCGGTTATCCAGAGCGTGAAAAACATTATGAAAAACATGAAGAGTTTAAAAAGACAATTCAGGAACTGTATGAATACCTTCAGGAGTATGAAGGACCAACAGATCGGTTCAGTGAACTTGTACAGAAAAATGTAATCGACTGGCTGTTTGGACACATTAAAACATACGACCGCTCTGTGGCAAAATTTATCTTTATGAAACAAAATCCAGATCGATGCTAAAATAAACCAGGGAACGAGTTCACTCAGAATGTAGACAACGTGATGAAGTAAACTAGGGGCTGTCATAATGCAGCCCCTTTCCTGTTATAGCGATATTCTAGGTAATATATTGCGCTGGCATGACATATTATTTTACTACTACTATATGGGAAATTTGAATCCAGTCATAAAGAAGGCGAACCAGATGTAGTTGGAACTTTTTCTGTAAATCGGGATGAAAATATAACCGTGGTCGCAAATAGGGAAGATATTGAGGATAGAGAAGCGTTTGCAAGAAAACTTTTGCAGATGTACAAGGATGATTCTTTACATTCGACAAAATTCTCCACAGACAGAGGATATGCGACGAGCATTGATATGAACATCTATTTATGGAAAGAAGATATTGAAGACGGGGAATCGGTAATGACAGCCGAATATAGACCTGTAGAATACGGAAAGGACTATGATGTTGTCAATAATCCTGATAAATTTCAACTATATATAGATGGAAAAGAGATTAAATAGTAATCTCCTGAAAGCAAGCTTTTTGTCAATTATTTCAAAGAAAAATTAAAGGATAACAATACATAGTTTTGACAATGATATTTTGAAAAATTTTATAGAAATGCTCTATTATCAAATTGACATAGGAATATGGTAGCGTATAATTAGAATTGAATACACTGAAAAAATGGAGGAATTACATGAAAGCACATAAATATTGGTCAGTAGGAGCATTGATCACAATGCTTGGGACTTTTTACACTGGATATAAAAAGCAAAAATCAAGTCACAAATACTTTGCTTTAAGTTCTATGTTATGTATGGTAATGGCGATATATACAGGTCATAAAATGATTACCGGGAATAGGAAGAAAAAGGCGAATAAAGAGAAAGATACAGAAAGGGAGGGATAAATAATGTTGGAAGTAGGGGTTAAGGCACCGGATTTTGAGTTGCCAGATCAAAATGGGAAAATACATAGATTATCGGATTATACAGGAAAAAAAGTGATTTTATATTTCTATCCCAAGGATAATACAGCGGGATGCACGAAACAGGCATGTGGGTTTTCTGAGCGATACCCTCAGTTTACCGAAAAAGGAGCAGTTATTCTTGGAGTCAGTAAGGATTCTGTATCCTCTCATAAGAGATTTGAGGAAAAATATGGATTGGCATTTACACTTTTAGCAGATCCAGAGCGGAAAGTTATTGAAGCATATGATGTATGGAAAGAAAAGAAAAATTATGGAAAAGTCTCTATGGGAGTAGTAAGAACCACATATCTTATTGATGAACAGGGGATTATTATAAAGGCAAATGATAAAGTCAAGGCTGCAGATGATCCTGAAAATATGCTCAAGGAATTAGATTAATGAAGATAATATTATCCCCTGCTAAAAAGATGATTACAGATACTGACAGCATAGCGCCGGATGGATTGCCTGAATTTATTGAAAAGACGACAGAGATACAAAGTTGGTTGAAAAGTAAGTCAAAAGAAGAACTGAAGACTATCTGGAAATGTAATGACAAAATTACAGAACAGAACTTCAATAGATTGGAAAACATGGATCTTTATCATTTACTTACCCCAGCTGTCTTATCATATGAAGGAATTGCTTTTCAATATATGGCTCCATCCGTGTTTGAGGACAGTCAGTTCGAGTATGTACAAAAGCATTTGAGAATAATATCTGCATTTTATGGTGTGTTAAAACCAAGGGATGGTGTGACGCCTTATCGTTTGGAAATGCAGGCGAAGGTTGGAATAGGAGAAACAAAAAATCTATATGAGTACTGGGGAGATTTATTATACCGCTCAGTGATTGATAACAGCAGGATTATAATCAATCTGGCATCGAAAGAATACTCTAAGTGCATAGAAAAATATCTGACACGACAGGATAGATACATTACGATTACATTTTGTGAGTTATCAGGAGATAAACTGGTGACAAAAGGTACATATGCTAAGATGGCCCGTGGTGAAATGGTTAGGTTCATGGCTGAAAACAGAATTGAAAATCCTGAGGATATTAAGAAATTTGATAGACTAGGCTATTCATTCCGCTCTGATTTATCATCAGATGCAGAATATGTTTTTGAACGGAAAAAATGATGATTGAATTATTATTTTAAATAAAAGGTAATCAGTAATATTGATTATTATAATAATAGAAGGAGGAACAAACTAATGAAATATGTATGTGACGTTTGCGGATGGGAATATGATGAAGAGAAAGGTTATCCTGAAGGTGGTATTGCACCAGGAACAAAGTGGGAGGACGTTCCAGAAGATTTTGAATGCCCATTATGTAATGTTGGAAAAGATCAGTTTTCAGAAGTTGAATAAAATTCTGATTATTTAAATACGGATAGATAAACAAAAACCCTGGTGCGTGTGAGCAACAGGGTTTCAGACTGTAGACAAACTTGGTGTTGGGTGTTATGCCCAGCACCATTTTTCTTTTAAAACTTCTTTTCTTTTTATTTTCTTCAAAATCAACAAAAATCTGGCTGTGTTCCAACCTCGTTTTTCCAGGATCTTTGCCAGTTTTTTCAGATTCATGCATGCAAAGGTAAGCCCGGCTTTCATTTCCATCCGCGCTTTTTTCCAGAATCTTTGAAAAGATATGCTCAAAAAGGTCTGTATCTTTGAAACGGCGGGTATAATTCTTTCCAAATGTAGAGAAATGAGGTACTGGATCTAACATGTCTAGTCCGAGAAACCAACGGTATGCAACGTTTACCTCGATCTCTTTCATGGTCTGACGCATGCTTTTTATCCCATAGAGATACTGAATGAATGGTATCTTTATCAGCATGACGGGATCCATACTGGGACGGCCGTTATCCGGACAGTATTTTTCTTCAACCAGATCATAAATAAAATTCCAATTGATTGCTTTATCAATCAATCGCAGCATATGGTTTTGAGGTACCATGTCATCCATGGAAAACATCATCATTTGTTCTCTGTTTTTATCTGCATTTTTCGTCATCATAAAAAACACCGCCCTTCTGATATTTATTATATCAGAAAAGCGGTTCCAACAATAGCAAAACCCTGCAAAAGCAGGGCTTTGTCTACAGTCTGAAGCAGCTGGATTACAGCTGCTTCAGTACGTTTAAGAGTTTTGTATTATCGTCGGGCATCATGATGCAGAAGCGGACAAATTCGCCGTCCAGGCACTGGAAGGAAGAACAGTCGCGGATCATCAGGCCTTTTTTGATGCAGGCCTCAAAGACATCGGCGGAAGTCAGACCGTCCCGGCGGATTTTTAATAAGATGAAATTGGCATAGGCAGGATAAACTTTAAAAGTAGGGATATTTTGAAGTTCCTGCTCCATGCGGTCACGCTCATCGAGGATCAGATCACGCGTTTCCTGAATGTAGTCGTGGTCACGGAGCATCAGCTCTCCGGCAAAGGCACCAAGACTGTTCAGTGACCATGGCGTCTGTTTTTCTCGCATTTTGGAAAGAAATTCCATATTTCCGGTAATTCCGTAACCGAGACGCATGCCCGGTGCAGCATAAAATTTAGAAACACCACGCAGTACCATAAGATTGGTAAATTCTCTGGTCAGAGGAATTGCAGTTATTTCTTCGACATCCGGTGCGAACTCTACGTAAGTTTCATCGATCATGACAAAAATATCTTTATCTGCACAGAATGCGATCAGTTTGCGGAGATCTTCCTGCATGATCGCAGAGGAAGTCGGATTATTCGGATTGCAGAGAATCAGGAAATCATAACCGTTTTCCAGAGTTTTGCACAGATCCTCTACATCGAGAGTGAAATTTCGTTCTTCTCGCAGATGATAATATTCCTGTGTGCTTCCGGAGAAAGAAAGTTCTCTGGAATATTCGGAATATGTCGGTCCGAGAATCAGGGTGTGTTTCGGCGCACGTTCCTGAATCAGAAGTGAGATCAGTTCACTGGAACCATTTCCCGGTAAAATAAATTCAGCGGGAATCCTGCAGTATTCTGAGATCGTATTTCTGAGAGATACATAATCTCTGTCCGGATAAGAAGAAAAAAGATCGACATTTTCTGCAATTTCTTTTTTTACAGAGGCGGAGAGGCCAAGAGGATTGACATTTGCCCCGAATTTAACGATATCTTCTTTATTTAAATGATAGTAGTCACATATTTTTTCTATGTCACTTCCATGAAAAACCATTTTTGTAGTCATAAGGTTACACTCCTCATTTTTTCGCTATTTACTATAATAAATCATCGAAGCGTTTTTTACAATAGACAACCGCCGAAGATGTGTTATACTAGAAAAACAGGTGTTGCTGTGAACACAGGCAGTATTCCGCGAGGTGTTTTGGAATGGATTTTGACCAAGTTGCTGTGAACGGAGTGAACAGTAACAAACAGGTGTTGTTGTGAACAGCAATAACTAATAAATATGCAAGACGGGGGAATGAATATGAGATTGCAGACAGTACAGGATGCATTGAATCAAAAAAATATCAGGTTTGAATATACCGAAGAAGACGGATGCGGAAGTCTGGATTTTATGTTCCGCGGACTGAAATTCCATGTGTGGGAATATCACGATGGAGTCTGGGGTGCAGAGACAAATATCTATGAGGCAGGCAGAAGTGAGGATATTGAGGGCGATTATGAAGAAAAGATTGCCGGAGAAATTCTGTCATGGCCGGATATGATCAATAATTAAGCAGGAGAGAAAAATGAAACTTGTAAACATTGCCGATGAAGGCGCAAAATATAAATGGCAGCTTTATGATCTGTATGATAAAGCATTTCCGGAACAGGAGAAAAAGCCCCTGCAGGTAATGGAAAACCTGGTAGCAGATGGAAAGATGGAGATGCTTGCAATGGTTGACGAAGATGAATTCGTAGGACTGGCAATCAATCTGATCGATGCGGAGCAGGATAGGGCGCTTCTGGATTATTATGCAATTGTACCGGAGAAAAGAAATTACGGATATGGAAGCAGGGGACTGGAGGCATTACTTAAAAAGTTCAAAAATCATAAATATATTTTTGAAATAGAAACACAGGATGAAAAAGCAGAAAATGCTGAAGAACGCAAAAAAAGAAAGGCTTTTTATCTTCGGAACGGACTTCAGGAGACGGGATTGTTTGTAAATGTGTATGATACAGATTTTGAAATCCTTACACCGGACGGTGAGCTGACTTTCTGGGAATATGTAGATTTTCTGCGAGAAGTAATGTATGAAGAATACGTACAGATTCTTCGCCCGACATTGATTGCGATGAAAAAATAATAAAAATACAAAAGGAAATTGAGGACAGGGAACGTGGGAGAAAATGTGGTTTTAGTTTATCTGGTAGTATGTTTTTTTGTATTTCTGGCAGGATTTGTGGATTCGATTGCCGGAGGAGGCGGACTGATCTCACTTCCGGCATATATGATTGCGGGACTGCCGGTACATACTGCAATTGCAACAAATAAAATGAGCAGCTCCATGGGAACTTTCGTGGCATCTTTTCACTACATGAAAAAAGGCTTTATGAAATGGAAAATCTGTATTCCGGCAGTTTTTGGTGCAATTGCCGGATCCTGGATAGGATCTCATCTGGCTCTTCTGATTTCGGAGAAAGCTTTAAAGATCGCCATGCTGGTTGTGCTTCCGGTCATTTTGTTTTATGTACTGAGAAGCAAAGCACTGAAAGGAAAAGACGAAAATGCAACAGAAGTAATCAATGGAATGCTGATTTTTAAAAGTATTCTGATCGCAGCTGTAGTTGGTATTTATGATGGGATTTACGGACCGGGAACAGGAACATTTCTGATGCTTTTATTTACCGGTTTCTGTCATATGACATTAAACGATGCAGCAGGTGCCACAAAGGCAATCAATCTGACAACCAATATCACAGCACTTGTCGTATTTCTGATCAATGGCAAAGTGCTTTTGCCACTGGGAATTGCAGCAGGAGTTTGTAACATGGCAGGGAATTATCTTGGAAGTCATAGCTTTACTTCAAACGGTCACAAGATCGTAAAACCGGTTATGATTGTGGTGATCGTGATCTTCTTCATTAAAGTATTAACAGAACTGATTTGAAACACACAAAAGGGGACTTATTTCACATCCCCCTTTGTCTACAGTCTGAAACCCTGGTGCGTGTGAGCAACAGGGTTTTTTATTGCGATAGTTTGTGATGATATCACAGAAAATGATTTACCTTTTGCTTATAATGTACCTACAAACAAAGTAAGGAGGTAGTCTAAATGAGATTAAAAGATAAAGTTGCAATCATTACGGGTGGAAGCCGTGGTATAGGATTTGCTACATCTGATAAATTCTTGAAGGAAGGTGCTTCAGTTGTGTTGGCAGCAAGTTCACAGGAATCGGCAGATGTTGCTGTAGATAAATTAAAAGAAAAATATCCCAATGCAATAGTTGCTGGAATTAGTCCAAATCTGGCAAGCATGGAGTCTGTCAGAAAGGCTTTTAAAGAGGCAACTGAAAAATATGGATGTGTCGACATATTGGTAAATAATGCAGGGATTTCAGAAAACACCTCATTTATGGATTATACAGAGGAGACTTTTGATAAAGTCATGGATCTAAATGTAAAAGGAGTATTTAATACTACTCGTGTAGCAGCAGAATGTATGGTGGCAAGAGGCAAGGGGGTCATTCTCTCAACTTCTTCCATGGTGAGTATTTCGGGACAGCCAAGTGGGTTTGCTTATCCGGCATCGAAGTTTGCAGTAAACGGATTGACTGTATCATTAGCAAGAGAACTAGGACCTAAAGGTATTCGTGTTAATGCTGTTGCACCTGGGATTACAGAAACTGATATGATGAAGGCCGTGCCAAAGGAAGTTATCGAACCTATGATTGAAAGAATTCCATTGCGTCGTCTTGGACAGCCAGAAGATATTGCCAATGCGTTTGTGTTTCTTGCTTCAGATGAGGCGAGTTACATTACAGGTGTTATATTAAGTGTAGATGGTATGGCAAGAAGTTAAGTTAATGAGGTATGGTGATGTAATCACGGATAATAAATGAAATTAAGACTATAATAAATCTACAAAAAGAAAAAGATAAGGAGGACTGTAAAATGTCTGCTATTAATATCAATAAAAATAATTTTCAGAACGAAGTACTGAATTCCGATAAACCCGTTCTTTTAGATTTTTGGGCATCTTGGTGTGCGCCTTGCCGCATGGTAGTACCCATTGTAGAGGAGATTGCAAGTGAGCGTAGAGATATTAAAGTTGGAAAGATTAATGTAGATGAAGAGCCTGAACTGGCAAATAAGTTCAGTATTATGAGCATTCCGACTTTAGTGGTTATGAAGAATGGGAAGATTGTACAGCAAGTTTCAGGGGCGAGACCTAAGAATGCGATTTTAGAAATGCTTTAGGGAGGTGTGCTAATGGGATTTTTTGATCTCTTTAAACAGTCGAATATTAATCAAGGCATAGAAGAATATAAAAGGACTGATGATGCAGTTCTGCTGGATGTACGTACACCGCAGGAATATCAGGAAGGACATATACCAGAAAGTAAAAATGTGCCGTTGCAGCAACTTGACAATATTGCTTCTGTAGCGAAGAATAAGGATATCCCACTGTTTGTATACTGTTATTCCGGTTCACGAAGCCGCCAGGCAACTGGGATACTGCAACGAATGGGATATTCTAAAGTAAATAATATCGGTGGCATTGCAGCTTACTCAGGAAAGGTGGAAAAATAAGATGAAGGTAATAATTGTAGGAGGTGTAGCCGGAGGAGCTACAGCCGCAGCAAGAATACGCAGACTGAATGAACATGCTGAAATTACTGTGTTTGAAAGATCCGGATACATATCCTATGCAAATTGTGGACTTCCATATTATATTGGAGACGTGATCACAGACCCGGAAGAACTTACACTACAGACACCAGAGAGTTTTTTTAAACGCTTCCGTATTAACATGAAAATTCATCATGAAGTTATCTCCATACATCCGGAACGTAAAAAGGTTTCAGTGAAAAATTTAGAGAATGGTGAGATATTTGAAGAAAAATATGATAAGCTGATCCTCTCTCCAGGTGCAAAGCCAACACAGCCGAGACTTCCCGGAGTAGGTATTGATAAACTTTTTACACTTCGTACTGTAGAAGACACTTTTCGGATAAAGGAATATATAAATAAGAATCATCCAAAATCGGCTGTATTGGCAGGTGGCGGTTTTATTGGTCTGGAACTGGCAGAAAATTTGAGGGAGCTTGGCATGGATGTTACGATTGTCCAGCGGCCTAAGCAGCTGATGAACCCTTTTGACCCGGATATGGCATCCATGATCCATAATGAAATGAGAAAGCATGGGATAAAACTGGTACTGGGCTATACAGTAGAAGGATTTAAAGAAAAAGACAACGGAGTGGAGGTCCTGTTGAAAGATAATCCATCCCTTCAGGCTGATATGGTAGTTCTGGCAATCGGAGTCACACCAGACACAGTATTAGCAAAAGAAGCCGGTCTGGAACTTGGCATCAAGGAAAGTATTATAGTGAATGACAGAATGGAAACCTCTGTACCGGATATTTATGCTGCAGGTGATGCAGTTCAGGTAAAACATTATGTTACGGGTAATGATGCGCTGATTTCTTTGGCAGGACCAGCCAATAAACAGGGCAGAATCATCGCTGATAATATTTGTGGCGGTGATAGTCGTTACCTGGGCAGTCAGGGAAGCTCCGTTATAAAAGTGTTTGATATGACAGCAGCCACTACAGGTATCAATGAAACCAATGCCAAAAAGTCAGGATTAGAGGTAGATACAGTAATTCTTTCTCCTATGAGTCATGCCGGTTACTATCCTGGTGGAAAAGTGATGACCATGAAGGTGGTTTTTGAAAAAGAGACCTATCGTTTGCTTGGTGCTCAGATTATTGGATATGAAGGAGTTGATAAACGTATTGATGTGCTGGCAACAGCAATCCATGCAGGGCTGAAGGCAACCCAGCTGAAGGATTTGGATCTCGCATATGCACCGCCTTATTCCTCTGCCAAGGATCCTGTAAATATGGCAGGATTCATGATAGACAATATAGCAAAAGGTACCTTAAAACAATGGCATCTGGAAGATATGGATAAGATTTCTAGAGATAAAAGTGTTGTGTTGCTGGATGTGAGAACTGTAGGTGAATTTAACAGGGGGCATATGAATGGATTCAAAAACATTCCTGTAGATGAACTAAGGGAACGTATCAATGAAATTGAGAAGGGAAAGCCTGTTTACCTGATATGCCAGAGTGGGCTGCGAAGTTATATTGCCAGTCGTATTCTGGAAGGAAATGGATATGAAACATACAACTTCTCCGGCGGATTCCGCTTCTATGATGCAGTTGTCAATGACCGTGCGCTGATTGAAAAGGCATATGCATGTGGTATGGATTATTAAAAATAATCATAATATTTTTATAATTTTCTCGTAATATAAAAAGATCCCCCATTTATTAGAATGACTTTCATAATTCTGATAAATGGAGGATTCTTCTTTATATGTTACAGAAAAACAATTTTATGACCTTTGGAGTGTTTCCAGTCTTTTTGGATCAAGGATTGTGATTTTGCCGCGGGAGAGTTTGACGAGACCCTCGCCTTGAAAGTATCGAAGCATTCGAGTGATAACTTCCCTGTGGGAACCAAGATGATTAGCAATCGTCTCATGAGTGATTTTCAGCTCGTTTGTTCCTTCGATAGAGGTCTCTTCTAAAAGAAATGAAGCAACACGCTTATCCAAACTCTTCCACATGATTTGTTCAATCAGCCACATGACATCAGAAAAACGGGTGGCTATTAACTCATTGGTATAGTTTGCGACGGGAGCAGATTCCTTCATAATGCCCTTATAGATTTCAGCAGGGATGATCCAAAGATCAGTATCTTTTTCTGCTTCAATGGTTACTTCAAATTGAATGGAGCGTATGATACATGAGGCGGATAAAAGACACATATCCATATCGAACAGACGGTAAAGTGTAATCTCTCGTCCTTCATCTGAAAGTATGTAGGTTCGAAGCTGCCCGGATTTAACCAGTAATAATCCAGTGCAATCCAGGTTTCCATTGTGAATGATTGTCCCTTTTTTTACATACTGTGTGATTAAATTGTCTGAAATTATTTTTTTCTGTGTTGTATTTAAGTCATTCCATAGTGGAAAACAATTTTCGAAGTTCATAACCGTTATCTCCTTTACGAATATAGTATACTTGCTTTTTTTAGATGCGTCAATTATGTAACTGGCATATGCCACAAATAGAAATAAAAAGAAGTGTAATAAAGTAAATTATCTTTTCTGTGATATCATCACAGAAGCAAGATCTTTTATGCGATATATTAAGTTCAAACAGGAGAAGGAGTTGAAAAATATGACATCAATAAATATAAATAAAGAAAAGTTTGGACAATTAATTCATAAAGAAAAACCGGTTTTGGTTGATTTCTGGGCACCTTGGTGTGGTTATTGCCGTAGAATTGGAGCGGCTTATGAAAAAATAAGTGAAGAATACAGCGATATTCTTATTGCTGGAAAAGTAAATATTGATGAAGAACCACAGATTGCAGAAGCTGAAAAGATTGAGATAATTCCTACGCTGGTTTTATATCGAGATGGAAAGGCAATAGATTCTATTGTTGCACCTGAATCAAAAATAATGATAGAGAATTTTATTAATGAAGCATTGGAAAAATAAAAGGAGGACTGCTGTATGAATGAAAATCATGTTTACGATATGATTATCGTGGGGGGAGGACCTGGAGGGTATACTTCAGCATTATACGCAGCCAGAGCAGGATTTGATACAATTGTTTTAGAAAAATTATCTGCAGGTGGTCAGATGTCATTGACCTGGCAGATTGATAACTATCCTGGTTTTGAAAATGGAATTGACGGATTTTCATTGGCAGAGAAAATGCAAAAACAGGCGGAAAAATTTGGCGCTAAAAGTGAATATGCTGAAGTTTTTAATATGGATTTAACAGGAAAGCTTAAGAGAGTAGAAACTAGTTCGGGAATTTATATTGGGAAAACAGTAGTGATTGCTACTGGAGCAAATCCAAGAGAACTTGGTCTCGCTAAAGAAAAAGAATTGATAGGTCATGGGGTTGCTTATTGTGCCTCCTGTGATGGTATGTTTTATAAAGATAAGATCGTGGTGGTTGTTGGTGGTGGAAATTCTGCTGTATCAGATGCTGCTCTTTTAAGTCGAATTGCTAAGAAAGTCATCATTGTTCATCGTAGAGATACATTACGTGCAACGAAAATCTACCATGACCAGCTGATGAAAACTGAAAATATAGAGTTTCGATGGAATAATACAGTAAATGAACTGATTTATGGAGAACGATTGACTGGTGTGCGGTTGAAAGATACAGTTACAGGAGAAGAAAACATTATAGAATGTGACGGCCTGTTTGTGAGTATAGGAAGAAAACCGACAACAGATTTTTTAGATAATCAGATAGAACTGGATAATAAAGGATATATTGTGGCAGGTGAAAACACTGAAACGAGTATTCCGGGTGTTTATGCTGTAGGAGATGTCAGAACAAAGTTACTTCGTCAGATAGTAACAGCAGTGGCAGATGGTGCTATGGCAGTACATATGGCAGAAGAGTATATGGAGAAATAATAATCAGAATTTGAATAGTGAACTTTTTATACTGAAATATGTACGATTTCAATAATGACATGAACTTATGGGAACGTATTGCGGATACTTTGTGAACTTTATCCTGATACAATGATTATGCTGATGAAAGAAGACATTCAGAATGGAATTACACTAGAAATACTTATGACAAAAAAACATAAGAAAACACCGGAAGAAAAAGCAGCTGTTGCAAAACAAAAGAAACAACAGATGAGAGCAAAACTGAAAAAAGAAACAAGAGATAATCTGGCTAAAGAAGAGATCTTGCAAGATGACCGATTTTTCTTTATTGCCGGTTATACCTCCGGAGGTGCACCGTATGGTATCACCTTGGAGGAAATGGGTCTGAAACCTTGGGATGATTTGGAGGAAAATAAAATGGTGTAAACAAACAAAAATCAGCTGTGAAGATTATTGAAAACTATTGAAAACAATACGCTTCTCATATAAATA
This sequence comes from Ruminococcus sp. D54t1_190329_F1, assembly GCF_015551645.1. Lineage (NCBI taxonomy): Bacteria > Bacillati > Bacillota > Clostridia > Eubacteriales > Oscillospiraceae > Ruminococcus > Ruminococcus sp. D54t1_190329_F1. The sequence goes on along the minus strand of NZ_JADNDC010000027.1, from coordinate 47,375 downwards.
TGCAAAAAAAAGTGGGTTGTTATATTTTTTTACATATAAAAAGAAATTGTGAAATTTTTATCTTTAAATGTGCGAAAATTATGAAAATTGTGCGTATTCATATACTTATACAGAAGAATTTTCATGTAATAAGGCTAAAAAATGAAGCGTAGCGGTAGAATACGGAGCTGATTTGCACAATAAAATATAAAAAAACCAAATAAATCAATACGTCATTTAAAAACAAATTCTTAACAAATAATGAATTTTGTATATATTCAAACGTTTTTGTTGCACTTCTTTTGTCAATTTGCTATAATTGGTACAATAAACAGAAAGAAATGGGAGAGGTGAACTATGAATTTAGGTATCATTGCACATAATAGTAAAAAAGTTCTCATTGAAGATTTCTGTATCGCTTATAAGAACATCCTGGCCAAGCATGAAGTATATGCTACCGGCACTACAGGAAGAAGAATTGAGGAAGCCACCGGTCTTCATGTCCATAAGTTTTTACCGGGCAGTATCGGAGGCGATAAGCAGTTCATGGAAATGGTAGAGCGGCAGGATCTGGATATGGTAATACTTTTCTATAATCCTGTTATGATAGATCCAAAGGAGCCAGACATCACAGCTATTGTAAAGCGCTGTGACCAGTATAATATTCCGGTGGCGACCAATATCGCTACTGCAGAACTTCTTATTCTTGGACTGGCCCGTGGTGATCTGGATTGGAGACTGAATCTGAAATGAGAGTCATCGCAGGAAAAGCAAGACGACTGAACCTTAAGACTGTGCCGGGTATGGACACACGCCCGACCACAGACCGCATCAAAGAAACTCTTTTTAATATTCTTCAGCCTGAACTTCTGGATTGTCACTTCCTTGATCTGTTCAGCGGAAGCGGTGCAATCGGCATTGAGGCATTAAGCCGCGGAGCAGCTCGGGCTGTTTTTGTTGAAAAAAATCCCAAGGCATGCACATGCATAAGAGAAAATCTGACATTTACAAAACTTGCAGATAGTGGTACACTGCTGAATATGGACGTGATGCAGGCCCTTCGTTCCTTAGAAGGAAAGGGCGTTTTTGACTGCATATTTATGGATCCCCCATATAACCATGAACTGGAGCGTCAGGTTCTGGAATACCTTCAGGACAGCAGTATTCTGGATGAGAATACACTGATCATCGTGGAAGCTGACCTTACTACAGATTTCGGTTATGTGGAAGATCTTGGCTACAGACAGCTGCGTTCCAAAGAATACAAAACTAACAAGCATATCTTTTTATGCCGGGGAAAGTGAGAAAAATACATGGTAATAGCTGTTTATCCAGGAAGTTTTGATCCGGCCACTTATGGTCATCTGGACATAATCAAGCGTGCAAGCGTATCTTTCGACAAAGTAATCGTAGGAGTTTTGCATAATTCTGCAAAAAGTCCGTTGTTTTCTGTTGAAGAACGTGTTAATATACTAGAAAAGGCAACAAAAGACATGGAGAATGTAGAAATCAAGGCATTCAAGGGTCTTTCTGTGAACTTTGCCAGAGAGAATCATGCACAGGTGATCGTGCGCGGGCTTCGTGCAGTTACCGATTTTGAATTTGAACTGCAGATGGCACAGACAAACCGGGTGCTTGCTCCGGATATTGACACCGTGTTTCTGACGACAAGCCTGGAATATGCATATCTTAGCTCTACTATTATGAAAGAAGTAGCAGGCTATGATGGCGACCTGAGCAAATTTGCTCCGCCGGAAATTACCGAAGCTGTTAAGAAAAAGATGCACGATTTGAAGAAATAGAATAAGGAGAGTTTACTATGAGCAGCAGAATTGAACAGATCATTGAAGAAATCGAAGAATATGTAGACAGTTGTAAATATCAGCCACTTTCTACAACTAAGATTGTAGTGAATAAAGAAGAAATCGAAGAGCTTCTTCGTGAACTTCGGCTTAAGACTCCAGACGAGATCAAACGTTATCAGAAGATCATCAGCAATAAGGATGCCATCCTTGAGGATGCACAGACAAAGGCAGATGCACTGATCGCAGATGCACAGAATAAAGCTCAGGAGCTTGTTACCCAGCATGAGATCATGCAGAAAGCATATGCGCAGGCAAACGAGACTATCAATGCAGCGAATCGTCAGGCTCAGGAGATTCTGGATTCCGCTACACAGGATGCTAACAGCATTCGTCTCAGCGCGATCACATACACAGATGACATGATGGCAAACATCGGTTCCGTACTTACCCAGACTCTTGAGGATGCTGGCGGCAAATATAAAGGATTCATCGATGCTCTTCAGGCATGCATGGATGTTGTAAACCATAATCGTCAGGAGCTTGCGCCACAGACTGCTCAGGCAGCTGCAATGTCCGGCTCTTATCAGCCGGCTGATACAGAGGCTTCCAAGGAAGATGAAGCTCTTCTGGACGAGATTGGCGATAACTAATTTTGCTGCGCGAAATATAGCAGACTTTATCTGATTGTGATTCACTAACACTATTCTATAAATGTTTTATGTGAGCAGGGATCATGTTTATAAGAATATAAGTATGAGAGCAGCAGTAACTGCTGCATTCATACATTTGGCAGAAGCGTACGGATGAAGGGAGAGTTCCTTTCCAAGTACGCTTTTTGTTTGCGCCATAATACAGAATCCTCCGAATGCACTCATACACAGTGCAAGAAGTACACGAAGGGAATAAGAAAACCCGGACAGCAGGAGCCCATGGAGACCAGTGGTAACTTCTATCAGTCCGAGAAGAATATATTTTCCCTGTGCCGGAAGATACCAGAAATGACTTATGGCAGCGGACAGTATAGAGAACATAAGAATGTAACCACCCAGTTTTGCCATAGTTTCAAAACTATTCATAATGACAAAATCCAGAAGCCCGGCAGAAGTATATTCCTGCTCAGATGTTTTTGGCGTACAAAAGGAAAGCAGTGAGTTTTTTCTATAGAATGTAAAGCGAAAAAAACACATGCAGATCATGTCTGATAGAAGCAGAATCCTCACAAGAAAACCAATATGTAATTTTCCCTCCAGACAGATATGTCCCACATAAGTAATAAGAAAGGCCGGACTTGGATTATTGCAGAAAGTTAACAAATATTCAGCCTCCTGCCGGCTGATTTTTCCAGCATAATACAAATCTGCGGTTAATTTTGCCCCCATAGGGTAACCGGTGAGAAGTCCCAGAAGAAATACATAGGCACCTCCTGGAGAAAGCCCAAAAACGACCTTGAAAAAAGGAGCAGTTGGTTGTAAAATTTTTGTAATCCAATCTGTGTGCACCAGAATTCCTGTAAGGATCATAAACGGAAGAAGGGTAGGCAGTAAGGTCTCCAACCACAGTTTCAGTCCGTTTCTTGCCGCAGCAAGAGCTTCGGCCGGGTAACACAGAAGGAAGAGTAAAAGCAGGATAACAGAAAGCAGGATTATTTTTTTCTTCATTTTGACCTCGTTATTAAAATAAAAGCCCAACATGTGAAGTTATAGTCAGGTTGTGTTCAGCAGCCTGAAGTATGTTTAAAAAATCATTATATAAAATTTATATTCTGTTTCTGTCTCAAAATGCCGAAAAGATAAATACAAACCATATATAAAATTTTGGAGGTAACCCATATGGCAATTTTAGAAAACTTCGAACCCAAAAATGTGTTTCACTATTTTGAGGAAATCTGTGGTATTCCACATGGTTCAGGAAATACAAAACAAATCAGTGATTATCTGGTGAATTTTGCAAAGGAACATGATTTGAAATATGTTCAGGATGACATGAATAATGTTGTGATTTATAAACCTGCAACACCTGGCTACGAAAACGCGCCCACAGTCATCCTTCAGGGACATATGGATATGGTTTGTGCGAAATGCCCGGAAATCGAACATGATTTTACAAAGGATGGACTAAAGCTGGTTGTGAAAGATGGCTTTTTATCAGCCGAGGGCACCACTCTTGGCGGAGATGACGGAATTGCAGTGGCTTATGGCCTTGCGCTTTTAGACAGTACAGATTTGCCGCATCCGGCTTTGGAGGTTGTTTTCACAGTTGATGAAGAGACGGGGCTTCTGGGCGCTGACGGATTCGATTGCAGCCTTTTGAAGGGAAGAAGAATGATCAATCTGGATTCTGAAAAAGAGGGCTGTCTGTGGGTAAGCTGTGCCGGTGGTGTTGCTGGAAATTCTTATCTGCCAGTCCGGCGTGTGGACGCTTCCGGCAGAAAAGTTAACGTAAAAGTCTGTGGACTTGTGGGCGGCCATTCCGGAGCTGAAATACACAAAAACCGCGCAAGTGCCAATATTCTTATGGGACAGTTCCTTTATGAACTTTCCCATGTCTGTGGCTATGCATTAAAAGAATTAGAAGGTGGTCAGCAGGACAACGTTATAACAAAAGAATGCGAAGCGGTTCTTCTTGTGCTTCCGGAAGAAATTTCTCAGATCACTTCCCTTGCAAAGAAAATGCAGAAGGATTTCCGGGCAGAATACACTGGTACAGATGATACTATTACAATTCAGATAACAGAAGAAGGGGATATGGATGCACAGGTTCTTCATCCCACCAGCCAGGAAAAAGTGCTTTTTTATCTGATGAACATGCCATTTGGTGTTAAGAAAATGAGTGGTACCATAGAAAATCTGGTGGAAACCTCCTGCAATCCCGGAATTCTGAAGCTGTATGGGGATGAACTGTTTGTACAGACCAGTATCCGAAGCTCTGTAGGAACTGCCAAAGAGGCTCTTTCCCATAAAATCCAATATCTGACAGAATTTCTGGGAGGTGAATATGAGACTGAGGGGGCTTATCCTGCATGGGAGTATCGTAAAGCTTCTCCTCTTCGTGACAAGATGGTAGAAATTTATAAAAACATATACGGTAAAGACCTGGACGTAGTTGCCATTCATGCCGGCCTGGAATGTGGTATTTTTTATGAGCGAATGGAAAACCTTGACTGCACCTCTCTTGGACCGGATATTCTGGACATCCACACCAGCAAAGAACGCCTTGATATGGCTTCTGTGAAACGAGTTTGGGAATATCTGACAGAAGTATTGAAAAATTTGAAAGACTGATAATTACATGTATATTTAAAAGCCTGTTTTTCATAAAGCTTTTGGCATACCCCCATTAAATAGTAACTGTGGCTGCCATAGCCTTTGATCATTCGAATCAGCTGTATTTGGAAAAATATTTCCCATGCAGCTGATTTTTTGTTCTAATTTTTCTGATTTTCCATATATTATCTGAGGGTGAAAAAATCGTTACTATTTGCTGGTAACAAAAAATCATCCATCTTTTCCCATATATTAAAGAGAGGAAATGTCATGAAAAGAAAGACCGGGAAACATTTACTCCTTCTTCTTTTTCTTTTGCCGCTGCTTATCTTGCTTCAGAATTTTATTCAGCAAAGAAGCCGGGCCTCCCTGTTAAAACCGGACATCTGTTTTACAGAAAGCTTCCGGGAACAGGCTTTGTCGTCTGCGCTATATGCAGAGTTAGAAGAAAGAGTACATTCGGATGGAGAATTTGCCGATCTTCTTACAACAACTATGCTGAATGGAAAATTTTTTCCAAAATATCTTTCCGGGAACAGGGAAGCATATCTCCGCTTCAAGCCCAAAGCCTATTATGACCTGAGAAGCTGTTATCTGGCTGTCTGGAAAGACCTGGAGAATTTTCCCATTCCGATCAGAAACGATAGAGAAATATGGAAAGAGATTTTTTATGAAAACACCTTTGGTGCTGCCCGAAGCTATGGTGGAAGCCGGACGCACGAAGGCTGCGATCTCTTTGGCAGGGTTTCTCAATCCGGATTTTATCCTGTAATTTCCATGACCGCTGGCAGAATAGAAAAAATCGGATGGCTTCCTCTTGGCGGATACCGGATCGGAATCCGTTCTCCTCATGGAGGGTATTTTTATTATGCCCATCTTGCATCCTATGAGAAATATTTTCAGACAGGTGAAGCAGTGGAAGCGGGGCAGATCCTTGGATTCATGGGAGATACCGGATACGGAGAAGAAGGAATGTCTGGAAAATTTCCGGTTCATCTTCATCTGGGAATCTACATAAATCCACAGGGAAAAGGGGAGATGAGTGTGAACCCTTACTATGTCTTACAGGCAATGGAGAAAAAAGTAAAAAAATACACTTATTGATAACAAATTTTTTGAAATATATGCTATAATGATTAAACATATGGGCAGACACACTTAAATTTAACTGCGGAATATTTTTCATGATACAATGCCCATATTCTGTAAGGAGCGATTTATATGGAAATACAGTTATGGAGAAGCATTTTATGCCCCTACGAACTGGCAGTCAGGGAACTGATTGTCAAATTTGAACACATTATCAGCGAACATCGAGAAAATGATCTGTATTCCCCTATTGAGCAGGTAAGCGGACGAGTGAAAAGTGTATCCAGTATTCTGGAGAAAATGCAGCGCAAGCATATTCCTATGGAACGCATGGAGGAAGAAGTAGAAGACATTGCTGGAATCCGTATTATCTGTCAGTTTGAGGAAGATATTGAGACAGTAGCATCCCTGATTCAAAACCGGTCAGATATGACCATTAAGAGTGAGAAGAATTATCTGAAGCATGTGAAACAGAGTGGTTACAGAAGTCTTCATCTGATCATTTATTATACAGTAGAAACATTAAATGGTCCCCGGAAGCTGCAGGCGGAAATTCAGATCCGCACCATGGCTATGGACTTCTGGGCAACGATCGAACATTCCCTTCAGTACAAATATAAAGGGGACATGCCGCCGCATGTGGCAGAGCGTCTGACGAATGCCGCGGATGCTATTATTTTGCTGGATCAGGAAATGTCTTCTGTGCGCGATGAAATCATGGATGCCCAGAATTCTTCCCAGATGCAGTCCAATCTTGTAAAAGATATTCTCAATAATATAGAGAATCTTTACCGCGTATCCAGCGAACGGGAGATTACCAAAATTCAGACAGAATTCCTTCGTGTTTTCCATACCAAGGATTTGAAACAGCTGGAGCGTTTTCACAGACAGCTTGATATTATCGCGGAAGGTTACCGCGCCCAGGCTGTTTACCATAATATCGGACATCAGCCAGGTAAGAGCTGTATTTCATAAATCTGTCCGAAAATACGTTACTGTCCATTTTGTTTACACCATTCTTGAAACACGCCTTGCAGAATGAACAGTGCATAGGAGAAAAATATAGATGTCACAATTTTTACCAGTTACAAAAAAAGACATGGAGGACAGAGGCTGGGATCAGGTAGATTTTGTCTACGTGACAGGAGATGCTTACGTAGATCATTCCTCTTTTGGAACTGCTATTATCAGCCGCCTTCTGGAAAGCCGGGGCTATAAAGTGGGAATTATCCCGCAGCCCGACTGGCGCAGGAAGGAGAGTATTGCCGTATTTGGAGAGCCTCGCCTTGGCTTCCTTGTAAGTGCCGGCAATATGGATTCCATGGTAAATCATTATACCGTTGCAAAAAAGCACCGCCAGAAGGATTCTTATTCTCCTGGCGGTAAAATGGGTTTGCGTCCGGACCGAGCTGTTATTGTATACAGTAATCTGATTCGTCAGACTTTTAAGAAAACTCCTGTAATCCTTGGGGGAATCGAGGCAAGCCTCAGACGTATGGCACATTACGATTACTGGGAAAATAAGGTGAAGCACAGCATCCTCATAGATTCCGGCGCAGATCTGATTTCCTACGGAATGGGAGAGCATTCTATCATTGAGATTGCAGAGGCTCTTGACAGCGGAATTCCTGTCAGCGAAATTACCTATGTGGCAGGAACCGTCTATAAATGCAGAGATCTGTCCCGCACTTACGAGCCGATCATACTTCCTTCTTTTGATGAAGTACAGGAGGATAAGCAGGCTTATGCCAGAAGCTTTGCCATCCAGTATCAGAATACAGATCCTTTTACAGCAGGAACCATGGCTGAATCCTACGGGACAAAGGGTTACGTGATCCAGAATCCACCTGCACTTCCTCTTACACAGGAGGAGATGGACGATGTATATGATCTTCCTTATATGGGAAACTATCATCCCATGTATGAGAAAGACGGCGGAATTCCTGCATTAGAGGAAATTAAATTCAGCCTTACCAGCAACAGAGGATGTTTCGGAAGCTGCAGCTTCTGTGCATTAACTTTTCATCAGGGAAGAATCCTGCAGACCAGAAGTCACGAATCAATTCTGAAAGAAGCGGTCCACATGACCGAGGAGAAAGATTTCAAGGGATATATCCACGATGTAGGTGGACCTACAGCGGACTTTCGCCAGCCTTCCTGCCAGAAACAGCTGACCAGGGGTGTTTGCAAGAACCGTCATTGTCTGTTTCCTGAGCCATGTAAGAATCTGACCGCGGATCACAAAGATTACGTTTCTCTTCTTCGTAAGCTCCGGGATCTTCCAAAAGTAAAAAAAGTATTTGTCCGTTCCGGTGTGCGTTTCGATTATGTGTTGGCAGACCCGGACAAGACTTTTCTTAATGAACTTGCCAAATATCATGTAAGCGGACAGCTTCGTGTAGCTCCTGAGCATGTTTCCAATCAGGTACTGAAATATATGGGCAAGCCGTCCCACGAAGTGTATGAGAAATTTTTGAAGGAATTTGACAAGGCAAATAAGAAGGCTGGCTTACAGCAGTTTGCCGTTCCATATTTTATGTCCTCCCATCCGGGATGTACCATGAAAGAGGCGGTGAAACTGGCAGAATATGTCCGTGATCTTGGCTTTACTCCGGAGCAGGTGCAGGACTTTTACCCAACACCTTCTACACTGTCTACCTGTATGTATTACACGGGAATCCATCCTCTTACAGGTGAAAAGATTTATGTGCCGAAGAACACCCATGAAAAAGCCATTCAACGTGCGCTTATGCAATATAAGAATCCGGCCAACAGAGAACTGGTTCTCGAAGGATTGAAAATTGCAGGGCGTATGGATCTGGTTGGGTATGGGGAAAAATGTCTGATCCGGCCTGTCAGAAAAGAGCATGGCGACAACAAATATACAGAGAATGCCGGGCGTAACAGAGGATCAAAGCATGGTTCGGCACCAAAGAAAACCATCCGCAATCATCACACAAGAAAAAAGCAGAAATAGGAGTGTTTTCATGAAACTAATGCAGACAAACAAAGGAGAATTCGGATATCTGAAGCGTGAACGAAAGCGCAGGATCATAATTGCTGCCATTATGCTTGGTGTCCCCGTTTTTATTTTCATCAGTATGTGGATTTACCTGGGTACCAGAAATTCTATCTGGACTATCATTGCTCTGGTAGGATCTCTTCCAGGCTGTAAGGCTGTGGTAGATGTAATCATGGTCTATCTGGCAAAGCCTGTAGATCCGGTCCTGTACAAGAAGATCCATGCGCATCAGGGTGATCTTGTAATGGCGTACGAGATGTATATGACTTTCTATGAAAAAAAATGCACCATAGATGCCATTGCAGTATGCGGAAATACTGTAGTCGGTTATACCAGTGATCCGAAAGCAGATACAAATTTTATGGCTGCAGAAGCCCAGAAACTGGTTCGCAAAAACGGCTATAAAGTAGATGTAAAAATTCTTGGAGAGCTTCGTCCTTTCCTGGAACGTCTTGATTCTATGAACGAACACAAGGAATCCTTAGAAGAAGGGCTTCGCTTTACACCAGATCCAAGATATCCTGATTTTACCAGAGATGAAATGGTGAAGCATGTGATCCTGAATTTGTGTATCTAAGAGGATATCCAGCATGAAAGAGTTTATTATTAATGAAAATGAAGCGGGACAGCGCTTTGACAAATATTTAGGAAAGCTTCTCCGTGAAGCTCCCAAAAGCTTTTTTTACAAAATGCTCCGCAAGAAAAATATTACCTTAAACGGCGGTAGGGCCACTGGAAATGAGAAGCTTTCCACTGGTGACCACGTAAAGCTTTTCCTTTCAGATGAGACTTTCGGGAAATTTGCAGGAGTACAGGAAACTGTAGCAAGAGCTCATCAGAAGCTTGATATTATGTATGAAGACGATAATATCCTTCTGATCAACAAACCTGTGGGAATGCTTTCCCAGCCTGCAGATGATAAGGAACCATCACTGGTAGAATATCTGACGGGGTATCTTCTGGAAAGCGGAGCGGTTACAGAGGCGTCTTTACATACCTTCCGCCCATCTGTCTGCAATCGTCTGGACCGTAATACCAGCGGACTTGTGGCTGCAGGAAAATCCCTGACAGGACTTCAGGAGCTTTCTTCATTGTTTCATGATCGAAGCCTTCACAAATTTTACCGCTGCCTGGTAAATGGTGTTATAAAAAATGAAAAATATATCAAAGGATATTTGCATAAAGACGAAAAATGTAATAAAGTAACAGTACAGGAAACGGAAACATCCGGAGCACTTCCCATTGAGACCAGATACCGTCCCCTTGGAGATAACGGAACCGTTACCCTTCTTGAGGTGGAGTTGATCACCGGACGCACACATCAGATCAGGGCACACCTTGCAGGAACTGGTCATCCCCTTATTGGAGATTACAAGTACGGCAGGCGTACCTTAAACGATGAATACCGCAGAAAGTATGGTCTGAAATCGCAGCTGCTTCACGCACACAGGTTGGAAATTCCGGAAATTGAAGGGCGTCTTTCCTATCTGTCTGGCAAAGAGTTCACGGCCCCTTTGCCTTATCTGTTTCAAAAAATCCTGAAAGAAGAACACGTAGAGGAGAATAAATAATATGAAAATCTGGCATGAAGTATGGGACTATATAAAAATGATCATCATTGTAGTTGCTATAGTCCTGGTTATCAACAATGTAGTACTGATCAACGCAAAAATCCCTTCTCCATCCATGGAGAAGACTATTATGACCGGCGACCGTATCTTTGGATTCCGTCTTGCATATGGTATCAATCTGGATCTGTTTGGTCATGAGATTTCCAAAAAAGTCAAGGATCCCGAGCGCTTTGACATTGTAATTTTCAAATATCCGGATGATGAAAGCCAGCTTTTCATTAAACGTGTGATCGGACTTCCGGGAGAGACTGTTGAGATCAAGGACGGAAAGGTATACATCGACGGTTCTGAGACTGCTCTTGATGATTCCTTTATTCCAGAGAAAATGCAGGGAAGCTTCGGTCCATATACCGTTCCGGATAATTGCTATTTTATGCTGGGTGATAACCGAAATGATTCTAAGGATTCCCGCTTCTGGAAGAACACGTTCGTCCGCTTTGACCAGATCGTAGGGAAAGCAGTTGTAAGATATTATCCTTCCATCAAGCTTCTTGGCTATGAGGAACCGTAAGAATGGCGACATGGAACAGCAGAGGGCTCCGGGGTTCTACCCTGGAGGACCTTGTAAACCGAACAAACGATCAGTACAGGGAGAAGGGACTTGCTCTGATACAGAAGATTCCCACTCCCATCACTCCGGTACGCATGGACAAAGAAAACCGTCACATTACTCTGGCATACTTTGACCAGCGAAGTACTGTTGACTATATAGGTGCAGTACAGGGAATTCCTGTCTGCTTTGATGCAAAGGAATGCAGCGCCCAGACGTTTCCTCTGGCAAATATTCATCCTCACCAGGTGAAATTTATGGAGGACTTTGAAAAACAGAATGGCGTGGCATTTTTTCTTATATTTTTCAGTCAGCTGAATCTATTTTATTATCTGCCTTTTCAGGAACTTTTGGTATACTGGAGACGGATGGAAGAGGGAGGACGGAAAAGCTTCCGTAGGGAGGAACTGGATGAAAAGTATTACCTGCCGAAAAAGAGCGGATTTCTGGTTCCTTATTTAGAGGGATTAAAATTGGATCTGGAAACACGCGTGTTGCCATAACACACGCAACGTTACTGTTCACTCCGTTTACAGTAACACGCTTCACGATGCACAGAAATCATGCTTTGCATGATTTCGCGCCGCAACTCTCGGGTTTTCTGTGAACTTTGTTCACAAAAAACACCTCGCGGAATGTTACCAGTGAACAGTAACCACGCAACACTTCGTCTTGACAATCTTGGAATATTCCACTATAATCAACATTGATTTTGCATTATCGTAGTAGCGTGATAAAGTGTTATGTAATTAACAAGCAAGAAACAACATGGAGGAAACATGATATGCAGAGAATTTTTCATACGCCGGAGGGTGTACGGGATATTTACAGTCAGGAATGCAGCCGAAAGCAAAAACTTCAGGAAAAGCTTCACCGTGTATTCCATCAGTATGGCTTTGAAGATATAGAAACTCCCACATTTGAATATTTTGAAGTGTTTAGTAAAGAAGTGGGAACCATTCCCTCCAGGGAGCTTTATAAATTTTTTGACAGAGAAGGTAATACCCTTGTTCTTCGACCTGACTTTACACCGTCCGTTTCCAGAGCCTGTGCCACCTATTTTAACCCTGAAAAAGAAGTAGTAAGTCTGTGTTATACAGGCAACACTTTTATCAATAATTCCAGCTTTCGCGGAAGATTGAAAGAGACAACCCAGATGGGCGTTGAGCGTATGGGCGATGATTCACCGGAAGCAGATGCAGAGATCCTGGCTATGACGGTAGAGTGTCTGCTTGCAACAGGACTTACCGAATTTCAGGTAAGCGTTGGACAGGTTGATTATTATAAAGCGATTTTTGCCCAGACAGGCATGAGCCAGGAAGAGGAAGAAGAGCTTCGGGAGCTGATTTCCCAGAAAAACTATTTTGGTGTGGAAGAGCTTGTAAAGAATAAGAACATGGATAAATCCCTTGCAAGAGTTCTTTCCCAGCTTCCTCAGATGTTCGGATCGACAGAAGTTCTGGAAAAAGCAAAATCCCTTACGGACAATCCACAGGCATTAAAGGCGGTTGCGCGTCTGGAAGAAATCTATGAGCTTCTGAAGGTTTACGGCTATGAAAAATACGTTACTTTTGATTTTGCAATGTTAAGCAAATATCATTACTATACCGGAATCATTTTCCAGGCTTATACCTATGGTACAGGAGAAGCGCTGATCAAAGGCGGCCGTTACAACCAGCTGATGAAACATTTCGGCAAGCCTGCTGCATCCATCGGGTTTGCCATTGTAGTAGATAACCTTCTGATGGCTCTTTCCAGACAAAAAATCGAAATGGAGGAAGAGGAGGGCGTTACGGTTATCACTTACCGCAAAGAAAACCGTATCCAGGCAATCCAGAAGGCCAAAGAGCTTCGCGCCCAGGGCAGAAATGTAGCCCTTCGCCCAGAGAAAGTAACTAAGGTTTGTGAGGTGGATTTATGAGATATCTGACTTTTGCCCTTACCAAGGGAAGACTTGCAGACAAAACCCTTGCCATGCTTGAGAAAATCGGGATCACCTGCGAAGAGATGAAAGATAAGGATTCCCGTAAACTGATTTTTGTAAATGAAGAATTAAAGCTTCATTTTTTCCTTGCCAAAGGACCAGATGTACCTACATATGTAGAATATGGCGCAGCTGACATCGGAATTGTCGGAAAGGATACGATCCTGGAAGAAGGCCGTAAGCTTTACGAGGTAATGGATCTTGGATTTGGAGCCTGCCGCATGTGCGTTTGCGGACCTGAAAGTGCAAAACCCCTTCTGAATTCAAACCAGCTGATCCGTGTGGCAACCAAATATCCAAACATTGCCAAAGATTATTTCTATAATAAGAAGCATCAGACTGTGGAAATCATTAAGCTGAATGGTTCTATTGAGCTTGCACCTATTGTAGGTCTTTCTGAAGTGATCGTGGATATCGTTGAGACCGGAAGCACACTTCGTGAAAATGGACTGAAGGTGTTAGAAGAAGTTTGCCCTCTTTCAGCAAGAATGGTTGTGAATCAGGTAAGCATGAAAATGGAAAATGAAAGAATCAGTAAGCTGATTGAAGATTTACGAAAGGTAATCTGAAATTACTGTTTTTTCTGGAATAAAATAAAATTGGAAGGATCGATCACAATGCGTACAGTAAGATTAACAAAAGAATCTACCAAAGATATCCTGGAAAATCTTTTAAAACGGAGCCCTAATAATTACGGCAAGTTCGAAGCAGCAGTAGCAGATATTCTTGCAAATGTAAAAGAAAAAGGGGATGAAGCTCTTTTTTCTTACACAAAAGAATTTGATAAAGTAGAGGTAACTCCGGAAACCATACGTGTAACCGAAGAGGAAATCGAAGAAGCCTATAAAGCAGTTGATGCATCCTTATTGGAAGTTATCCGCAAGGCACTTGTAAACATCCGCAGCTACCATGAAAAACAGCGTCAGAACAGCTGGTTTACCAGTACCGAAAATGGCACCATGCTTGGTCAGAAAGTAACACCATTAAATCGTGTAGGTGTTTATGTTCCAGGCGGAAAAGCAGTTTATCCTTCTTCTGTATTAATGAATATTGTGCCGGCAAAAGTGGCAGGAGTACCTCACATCGTTATGACCACACCTCCTGGAAAAGACGGTAAAGTAAATCCATCCACTCTGGTTGCTGCCAAAGAAGCAGGCGCTGATGAGATCTACAAAGTTGGTGGTGCACAGGCAATCGGAGCACTTGCTTATGGTACTGCAAGTATCCCAAAGGTAGACAAGATCGTAGGACCTGGCAACATTTTTGTAGCCCTTGCCAAAAAGGCTGTTTATGGACATGTGAGCATTGATTCCATCGCTGGTCCAAGTGAGATCCTTGTCCTTGCAGATGAAACTGCAAATGCACACTATGTAGCAGCAGATCTTCTTTCTCAGGCAGAACACGATGAGATGGCTTCTGCAATCCTCATTACTACCAGTACAGAACTGGCACAAAATGTAGAGAAAGAGATTGAAGGCTATCTGAAGGTTCTTTCCAGAAAAGAGATCATCGAAAAATCTCTGGAGAATTTTGGATATATCCTTATTGCAGAAGATATGGATGAAGCAATTGAAGCAGCGAATGAGATTGCTTCGGAACATATGGAAATTGTCACTAAAAACGCTTTTGAGGTAATGATGAAGGTACGAAATGCAGGCGCTATTTTCATTGGAGAGTACAGTTCTGAGCCTCTTGGTGATTATTTCGCGGGACCGAACCACGTTCTTCCTACCAACGGAACAGCTAAGTTCTTCTCCGCACTTTCCGTTGACGATTTTATTAAGAAATCCAGTATTGTATATTATTCCAGGTCTGCATTACAGGAAATCCACAAGGACATCATCCAGTTTGCATCCTCAGAGCAGCTAACTGCACACGCCAACTCCATTGCAGTCCGCTTTGAAGAGGAAGATAAAAAGGAGCAGCCATGACAAGAGAAGCTACTGTTGAACGAAATACAAAGGAAACTAAAATTGCCATAAAGCTGAATCTGGACGGAACCGGAAAAAGCAGTCTGGATACAGGTGTGGGATTTTTCAATCACATGTTAGATGGCTTTACCCGCCACGGACTTTTTGATCTGGATATAAAGGTGAAGGGTGATCTTCAGGTTGACGATCATCATACCATTGAAGATACGGGAATTGTTCTTGGCACAGCTATTAAAGAAGCGGTTGGAGACAAGAAAGGAATCAGGCGTTACGGAAGCTGCATCCTTCCAATGGATGAGTGTCTTGTGCTTTGCGCCATTGATCTCGGGGGACGCCCGTATCTTTCCTTCGAAGATACGTTTACCAGTGAAAAAATTGGAGATATGTCCACAGAAATGGTGAAGGAATTCTTTTACGCCATTTCTTATACGGCAGCCATGAATCTTCACATTAAGGTTCTAACACCGGGAAATAATCACCATATGGCAGAAGCCATGTTCAAAAGCTTTGCAAAGGCGCTGGATATGGCGGTAGCTTATGATCCTCGTATTACAGATGTGCTTTCTACGAAGGGAAGTCTCTAAAGGCAGAACAAACAGAATTACAATTAAGACGATATGATATATGCCACTTGTTTTCATTCTTTTCGAATTGAGCATGAAAGCAGGTGGCATAATTGCAGAAGAATTTTTCATAAAGGAGTATTAAAAATATGGAACAGAACCAATTAAAGTCCAAAATGTCCTGGTCAGATTTCAAATTAAACAGTGACGGCATGGTTCCGGTTATTGTGCAGGATTACAAAACAGACGAAGTTCTTATGCTTGCGTACATGAACGAGGAAGCATACCTTACCACTCTGAAGCTGGGAAAAATGACTTACTGGAGCCGCAGCCGCAACGAGCTCTGGACCAAAGGACTAACCTCCGGTCATGTTCAGTATGTGAAATCATTGACTATTGACTGTGATAATGATACAATTCTGGCAAAAGTAGAGCAGGTAGGGGCTGCATGCCATACCGGAAACCGGACATGCTTTTTTACCCCATTGTTCTAAAGCCTGTTTGAAAAATCATTCCTGCAATCTGCACGCCCCACTTTGCGATATATTTTGCAGAAAGCCTTTTTCAAACACGCTCTAAAAAAGACTGCAAAAGGTAAAATTATTACATGAAAAAACAAGTGAAAAACGGTGTGATCAAAGTTCTGATCCTGGTTCTGATTCTGGCAGGTGCGTATGGGCTGTGGTGTCATTTTCTTACAGATAATGTAATCTGGAAGAAGCTTAAAATAAACGGCATAGCCATTCAGGGAATGACCAAAGAGGAAGCCATTGACGCAATTTCAAAAGATTTTCAGGAAAAATATGAGAACACACAGATGACCATTACCCTGAATGGAAAGAACTTTAAGGTATCCATCTATCCTGTTCTCGGTCTTGATGTAAAATCAATTGTAGAAAGTGCCTATGCTCTTGGACATGGTGCCTGGTTTACTCATGGAACTGACCGCATCGAACTGATGAACAGCAAGACAAAGGAAGAAGTCACCCTTATGCCGGAAGCCCGAAACAAAAACGAACTGGACAAGCTTCTGGAGGATGCTGGAATTTCAAAGGGATCCACCACTATACAGACTTCCTGTGAACTTACAGATACAGAGTTGGTTATCACTAAGGGAAAAACCGGAATCGGTCCGGATATGGATGCACTGAAAGAAGCGATTCTAAAAGCAATTTCCATAGAAGATTATGAAGCTGTTATCGAATGTCCTACTATGAAGACACCGCCAGAGGAACTGGATCTGGAATCCTATTATGAAAAAGTACATACAGATGCCACAGATGCTTCTCTGGGGGAAAATAATGAAATTATTCCGGCAGTTACCGGAATTTCATTTGATGTGAAGTCAGCTGCAAAGAAGCTGGAAAAAGCAAAAGAAGGGGCAAAGATTACCATCCCCCTTGAAATAACCCTGCCCGAAGTTTCTACAGAAGAGATAGAAGCCCTTCCTTATCTGAATCTTCTTGGTACTTATACTACATATGGCGGCGGTACCGAAAACCGTGTTGCCAATTTGAAGCTTGCCGTGGAAGCCTGTGATGGAGTGGAACTTCAGCCAGGACAGATTTTTTCCTACAACGATACTTTAGGTCCACGTACGGAGGAACGAGGGTACAGGGAAGCAACTGTAATTGTAGGAGGCGAACATGCCCAGGATATCGGAGGCGGAATCTGCCAGATTTCCACTACGTTGTTTATGGCATGCCTGCAGTCTGATCTGACCATTGTTGAGCGTCATAATCACGCTGCCCGAATTGATTATGTTGAGGATGGTCTGGACGCAGCAGTGGTGTGGGGAGGTCAGGATTTCCGTTTTCAGAATAATACTGCTTATCCAATTAAAATTAAAGCCTCTTACGATGAAAAAGAGGAAGCCGTAACGGTATCCATTTACGGAACCCAAACTGACAATAATACGGTAGAGATTACTACAGAGCATTCCGATCCAAACACCTGTAAAACCTACCGCAGTGTCTACGATGAGAATGGAACACTTCTCCGCACAGATGAAGTCGGGTACAGTAAATACAAGCAATAACCCTATAAATCTATTGATTTCGACATAACGGTCTGCTATAATGAGGTGAATTGAATAAATCCGTTTTCAGTGCCAGACATATCTGTCTGCTACAGCGTGCAGATTGTGGGAATATTTTTTCAACACGCTCTAAGAGGGAATCAGGTGAAAGTCCTGAACGATCCGGTCACTGTAACCAGGGAGTAGAATCCAGTGAAACCATTGGTATATTGCTGAGAAGGATGGATTCTGTGTTGATCTGTAAGTCAGGAAACCTGCTGAATTCGTTTAATGAAAGCTTCCGAAGAAAGTACTTCATTCTCATTAATATATTTGATAATACAATATATTGAATTTTTAGTGCCTGTTTTCTCAGAGGAAGCAGGCATTTTTTTGAAATAATCCTGTCAGGATTGCCCATTGTACAAACAGGCTCCAGAAGCAATTGGGATTTATTCAAATTATAAAATAATAGGAAGAATCGAGGAAAAAGAAATGAAAAGAAATTCAAAACGCTTTCTTGCACTGTTCCTTTCCGTCGCGATGACGGTCACTCCTGCTGTACTTACACAGGCAGAAAATGAGGATGCAAACGTACAGGTTTCTGTTACACCAACTCCAGAAACAGAGGCGGAGAAGACCGCTGTTGCTGCTGAGACTCCTGTGCAGGAGAGCGCAACAGCTGAGGAAGAAAACACTGACACTACAATAACTCCGGCAGCAGTGGATGCCTCTGCTGTGAAAGAGACACCTGCTGCTACAGAAACACTTGCCTCTGAGACCACTCCTGAGGTTACTGCATCACCTGCTGAAGAAAGCAAAAATGAGGAAGCAGAAGCTCCACAGCCTACAGCTGCACCAGAAACAACAGAAGAGGGCAAAACCGAAGAGACAGATAAACCAGAAACAAAGCCAGAGGATCTGAACCCAGATGGTTCCAACATGACCATTGACAAGGAAGATAACAGTGCATATAAAATGCTTAAAATCAAAAGCTCTTCTGCTGAATTAAATGGTGATAAAATTAAGATAACCCTCAATACTGACGGAAAGAACTATGAGAAGCTTTATCTTGGTTCTAAAGAAGATCCTGACGAAGCAAAAAATGCAGCAGCAATCGTTGGTACAGAAAATGAAGATGGTTATACTTTCATTTTTGAGGTTCCTGCCAGTGAACAGGTCCAGACTTTCAGCATCGTACCATTTTCTGTAAAAAATCAGAAATGGTACACAAATATGGCTTTGAAACTGAACGTTCCAGGAATGAAAGCCCCGGAACCAACAGCTACTCCAGAGCCAACTGCAGCCCCTGAGCCAACTGCCACTCCACTGCCAACTGCAGCTCCAACCCAGGCACCAGCCCAGAATGAGATTACAGATGCCGGAATCAAGCTTGTAAAAGAAAACGGTGATGAATTTGCAATGTTCGTAATCACCGGTTCCACTGTAAAGGTTTCGGAGGATAAATATATTGTCACACTTTCTACCGCAAAACAGAATTATGACATGATCTATCTTGGCAGTGCCAGTGACTCTGATAAAGAAGCAAATTCCATCAAAGGAGTAGAGAACAGTGCAGGAGGCTATACCTACACCTTTGAAGTTACTGCAAGCAAGGAAGCTCAGACAATAGCAGTCGTTCCTCATTCCAAGAAGAGCCAGAACTGGTACGCAAAGGGTATATTGACGATTACCGTACCGGCGGTTCCAGGATATGGAGAGGCTGCTCCAACACCGGAACCAACTGTTTCCCCAGAGCCTACCGAAGCACCGGTTGAGACTCCTGCACCAACTGAAACTCCAGTGCCAAGCACAACTCCGGAAGCAGCCACCACCCCAGAGCCAACAGCAACCCCTGCTCCAGGCAGCTGTGCAAGCGGAATTTATAATATTACAGTAAACTCCAGTTCATCTATGTTCCGTGTAATTGACTGTGTCCTTACTTCCAAAAACGGAAAAATGACAGCTGTTCTTACTTTAAGCGGAACTGGTTACGACTATCTATGTCTGGGAACAAAAGAAGAAGCTGCCGCAGCAGATTCCTCCACCTGGGTTCCATATGTGGCAGACGCAAATGGCAAATATACATATGAGATTCCTGTTGAAGCCCTGGACAATGGAATTGCAGTTGCTGCTTTTTCCCACAAAAACCAGATCTGGTATGACAGGATCCTGACTTTCCAGTCCAGCACTTTAAATAAGATAGGTGACGTACAGGATGATCCGCAGCCAGATACTGCTCCTGACACAACAATCACAGCAACTCCTGCACCCACTGCAAAACCAAATAAAAAACCGACAGCAACTCCTACACCAACAGCAACTCCAAAGCCAGACAAGAAACCGGAAGAGGAATCCAAATACGAATCTGACTTAAGCGGCGGAACAGCATCTGTAAACAGTTCTACTACATTAGCAGATGGAACCTATACTCCTGACAGTTTCTCCTGGTCTGGTGGTTCTGGAAAGGTCAGCATTTCCTGTAACAAAGTTACGGTAACAAATGGTCAGGCATATGCGACTATTGTATTCAGCAGTGAATATTACGGTTATGTAAAAGCCAATGGAAATAAATACTACGGTGCATGCGGCGGCGGAACTTCTACTTTCACAATTCCGGTAGCACTGAACCAGAATAATACGATCATTGGTATGACAACCAGAATGTCCCAGGCTCATGAAATCACTTACACCATTTATATCGCTTTAAAGGGTGCAAACGATCCGAAGAAAACAGACAAGGATAACCCGGCAGATGACAACAGCATGCTTTCCACAGGAAACAAGAAGCTGGATGATTCTGCACCAGAGATCACAGGTCTTGAGTATAAAGACGAAACTACTCTTGAGCATGCAAAATACTTTAAGCTTTATCACTACGCAAAGGGTATTACCCTTCTTGAAGTAGATATGACAACAGATACTGCAAGAAAACCGGAAACTGTTGATTCCGGAAAAGAAAATGCAAAAACAGAAGCTGCTGATTCCCAGGAACTTACAGGTACAGAAAAGCTCTACATAGGCAATGTTGTAAAATACCTGATCGTACCTGAGGGTGCTGTTATCCCTGCAGGACTTGATAAAGATGTAATCGTAATCAACCAGCCGGTAGAATCTGCTTATGTGGCTTCCACAGATGCTCTTAACATTTTGGATAAGCTTGATCTTACAGACAAAGTTACTGCTCTTGGAATGGAAAAAGAGGACTGTACGGTAGACAGCCTTACAGCTGCTCTGGAAGATGGTTCCGTAACTTTTGCAGGAAAAGATGAAGATACAGATTACAAAGCTCTTGTAAAGAGTCAGTGCGGTATTTCTATCCTTTCTTCTGATATTCTCCCGACAGAGGAAGCAGACACAGAAGCAAAAGAAAACCTTCTGAAAGATTCCGCAGAGAAATATTCCACTCTGAAAATCCCGTTTATCGTAGACCGTTCTGCAGATGAAAAGGATGACAATGCAAAAGCTGAGTGGGAAAAAGCTTACGAAGCAATTTTTGTAACTGATGAGGAAGAATAAATTACTATTCTTCACCATATGCACAGTAGCAAGAATAATCAGCAGGAGAAAATAAAAATGTATGACAAAAAGCTGAAATATAAAATTTTAAGTATTTTTGCAGCAACAGTTATGACATTTACTGCCATTACTCCGGTATGGGCAGAAGAGGAGAACCTGGAAGCAGATGCTTCCGGGGAGACTTCTTCTGACACATCAGAAAAAAATGCTGCACCTGAAATTGCAGGTCTGACCTATGAATCCGCCATGGATCTGTCTTTTGCAGAATGCTTTGACGTGTATTATTACAATGACGGTTACAAACTTCTGGACATCCATGATGATGCCAGATATCTGATCGTCCCAGAGGGCAAAGAGGCACCTGATGATCTGGATCCTGAAATCCAGATCCTTCAGCAGCCACTTGACACCATCTACATGGCAGCCACTTCCCCGATGGCATTGTTCGATGCAATCGGAAGTGTAGACTCCATCAAGCTGTCAGGTCTTGATGCTTCCGGTTGGTATATCCAGTCAGCAGCTGATGCTATCAATAACGGCGAAATGACCTTTGCGGGAAAATACGATGAACCGGATTACGAGCTTCTGGTAGGTGACGACTGTGATCTTGCAATAGAGTCTACCATGATCCTTCATGCACCGAAGGTACAGGAGATGATCGAAACTCTTGGAATTCCTGTTTTCACCGATCGCTCCAGCTATGAGAGCCAGCCCCTTGGACGTACAGAGTGGATCAAGCTTTATGGCGCAATGATGAACAAAGAAGAGGAGGCAAAGACCTTCTTTGACCAGCAGGCACAGGTTATTGAGAAGCTAAAGGACTTTACAAATACAGAAAAAACAGTTGCATTTTTCTACATCAATACCAGCGGTTCTCCTGTAGTACGTAATCCTAAAGATTATATTTCCAGCATGATCGAGATTGCCGGTGGAAGAAATGCATTCGCAGATCTTCAGGATGACAGTGGAAAAACTTCCGTTGCCATTACCATGGAGGAATTCTATAATACTGCGTCAGATGCAGATTATCTGATCTACAACTCCAGTATTGATGCGTCTGTAAAAAGCATAGACGATCTTCTTGCAAAAGAAAGTCTGATGGCTGATTTTAAAGCCGTAAAAGAGGGAAATGTCTGGGTAACTGATGATTCCATGTACCAGCATACAGATACAATTGGTGAACTGATCACAGATCTGAACCTGATGCTTACCGGCGGAAGTGAAGAGGATATGACTTTTCTTCATAAGCTGAGCTGACAGCAGGTTCTGTTGTAAATGAAACAAAAATGGAGAAAAATAAAATGAGCAATCAATCCGCTGGAACCAGCTTCCACATGGAAAATTTTAAGAGACGATCTCGTTACGCTATGGTTTTCATTCTGCTGATCCTGGCCTTTGGCCTGATCACAGTTTTGAATATCAACACAGGAAATGTTCATATTTCTCTGTCTGAGATCATAGATATCCTGCTGAAAAAAGCCACAGATACAAAAGAATACAGCATCATCTGGAAAATCCGTCTTCCCAGGATCCTGATGGCTGCCATTCTTGGAGGTGCCTTATCCCTATCTGGTTTTCTTCTCCAGACCTTTTTTGAAAATCCCATTGCAGGACCTTTTGTTCTGGGAATTTCTTCCGGTGCGAAAATGGTAGTAGCTCTTACCATGATTTATTATCTTGGCAGAGCCGTAAACGTAACTTCTTACACTCTGATCATTGCAGCTTTTATTGGTTCCCTGATTTCCATAGGTTTTATTCTTCTGATTTCAAAAAGGATCAAGCACATGGCCACCCTTCTGGTTGCCGGAATCATGATTGGCTATATCTGTTCTGCAGTAACTGATTTTGTGGTAACTTTTGCAGATGATTCCGATATTGTAAATCTTCACGGATGGTCACAGGGAAGCTTCTCCGGTATGAGCTGGAGTAACGTTTACATTTCCTGTGTGGTGGTAGGAATTACCCTGGCCCTGACCTTCCTGCTGTCAAAGCCCATCGGTGCTTATCAGCTGGGAGAAGCTTATGCACAAAGCATGGGCGTAAATATCAAATTCTTCCGTGTTGCATTGATTTTGCTTTCCAGTATTTTATCAGCAACTGTAACTGCTTTTGCAGGACCGATTTCTTTCGTTGGAATTGCAGTCCCATTTCTGATGAAAAGAAGCTTCGGCACATCCAGACCACTTATAATCATTCCGGGAACATTCCTGGGCGGTGCAGTTTTCTGTATGATGTGTGACCTGATTGCCAGAATGGCTTTTGCCCCTCTGGAGCTGAATATCAGTACCGTTACCTCCATCTTTGGAGCACCTGTTGTTATTTTCATGATGTTGCGGAAGAAGAGAGGAAACTGAAATGGATAATTACTATTTTCATATGGATAACCTTTCTGTCGGTTATGACAAAAAGGCCTTAATTCATGATATCTGTATTGGAATTAAAAAAGGGGAGATTGTAACCCTCATTGGTCCAAATGGTTCTGGTAAATCTACGATTCTGAAAAGTATCACAAGACAGCTGCAGATCATTGGTGGAAAAGTTTACTTTGATGATCGCAATCTGAATTCTTTTTCCTATAAAGAGCTTTCCACACGCATGGCAGTAGTTCTTACGGAACGAATGCGTCCGGAGCTTATGACCTGTCATGATATTGTGGCAACCGGACGCTACCCTTATACAGGCAGACTCGGTATTCTTTCCAGAGAGGATGAGGAAAAGGTAGAGGAAGCCATGAGAGCGGTGCATGCGGAATCGCTTGGCAGTCGTGACTTTAACAACATCAGCGATGGCCAGCGTCAGAGAGTGCTTCTTGCCCGTGCGATCTGCCAGGAACCGGATATTATTATTCTGGATGAGCCAACCTCTTTCCTTGATATCAAACATAAGCTGGATCTTTTATCCATTCTTCGGGATATGGCAAAAAAGAAGCAGATCACAGTTATCATGTCTCTTCACGAAATCGATCTGGCACAGAAAATTGCAGATAAGATCATCTGCGTAAAGGGAGATACTATTTCTCATTTTGGAAAGCCGGAAGATATTTTTGAAGAGAACATGATCAAGGAGCTGTATGAGATCAACAATGGATTTTTTGATCCCCTGTTTGGAAGTATTGAGCTTCCGAAACCAGACGGAGAAGCGAAAACTTTCGTAATCTGTGGAAACGGCACTGGTATTCCCATATTCCGTCAGCTGCAGAAAGAGCATACACCTTTTATTGCAGGTATTCTTTACACCAATGACGTGGATTACCGCCTGGCAAGACTATTGGCTTCAAAGGTGATCACGGAAGAACCCTTCATGGAAATCAGTGAAGAAGCCTTCCAGAAGGCGCAAAAAGCCATGAAAAGCTGTGAGAGGATAATCTGCACGGCTGTTCCGGTTGGAAGCTGCAATAAGCGGTTAGGAGAGCTTATAGATGCAGCGACGAAGAGCGGGAAAACAGAGTTTGTATAATTCTGCCTTGCGGGATTCTTTGATTCCGTTTCTTTACAGGACTCATTTTTTACGTTATACTGAGTTCACCGAAAGAAGGAGAGGACTCGTTTTATGAAAAAAAATATATTTACAAAAGACAACCTGATGTTCTTTATCATTCTGAATCTGGGATTGATTTTTACAGCGGTTGGAATTGCCATTTTTAAAACACCCAACCATTTCGCATTTGGTGGTACATCTGGTCTGTCTATTATCCTTTCTACCTTATTTCCGAAGTGGAATGTAGGTGCATTTATGTGGATCGTCAATGCAGCACTTGTTGTACTTGGATTTTTCTTCCTTGGAATCCGCTCCATGGGCTGGACTGTCTATTCCTCTTTTGCCCTGTCTTTCTATGTAAGTGCCTGTGAAGCTATTTATCCCCTTAGTTCGCCACTTACACATGACGTGTTCCTGGAGCTTTGTTTTGCAGTGATCCTTCCTGCAGTGGGAGCTGCTATGGTATTTAATGTCGGTGCCTCCACTGGTGGTACTGATATTGTGGCAATGATTTTGCACAAATATACCAGCCTTGAGATCGGACGTGCCCTTTTGGTCAGTGACCTGGGAATTGTGTTGATCGCTGCTTACCTTTACGGTGCCCAGACCGGACTTTACTGTATTCTTGGAATGATCCTGAAATGCACTGTAGTAGACAGTGCAATTGAGAGTCTGAACCTGAGAAAGGTATGTACGATCATTAGTAAATATCCGGAGCAGGTAGAAGAGTTCATCATCAATGACCTGCATCGTTCTGCCACAGAGCAGAAGGCCTTTGGCATCTATACCAAGAAGGAGCAGAAGGTAATGATGACTGTGCTTACCCGAAGCGAGACCAACCGTCTTCGTATTCATTTAAGACAGATTGATCCTCATGCATTTATTACCATCGTAAACAGCAGCGAAATCATTGGAAAAGGCTTCCGTTCTATCTGATGCCTGCCAGCTAATGCAGAAGACTGATTTTTCCATAACAGAACAGTCTGATGAAGCTTGATTTTAAAACCAGAAAGGAATACAGGCCATGATTTCCAAAACCATGCGAGCAATTCTCCACACCCTTTCCTACGGCAATATCGAAGTGGAATCCTCCCGCAGACTGGTGGACATTAAGAAGCTGGATGCCATGAATATTTTTCTGAAAAAAATGGATATCCAGATTTTCAACGGGGACTACGAAATCCCTCTGCGGATTTATTTTCCTACTGAAGAAGCCATGACAAACGGGGTGGAAAAAGGCCATACTTTTCCAGTTCTTCTATTTTTTCATGGCGGAGGATGGGTGACAGAAAGTGTGGATACCTATAACCGTGTATGTGCCAGAATGTCCCAGTCTACCGGTCATATTGTAGTATCTGTGGAATACAGGCTTGCTCCTGAATATCGTTTTCCAACGGCTCTGATGGACTGTTATGCAGCGGCGAAAGCGCTTTACACCAATAAGCTGATCCTGAATACTGATCCCCGGAAAATCACTATCATGGGTGACAGTGCCGGAGGAAATCTTGCAGCCGCAGTTGCTCTTATGGCAAGGGACAATGGAGAATTCCAGGTATACCGGCAGATTCTTATTTATCCGGCCTTATATAATACGTATACAGCCGCTTCGCCCTATGCCTCGGTGCAGAAGAACGGTACGGACTATCTGCTTACTGCAGTGAAAATGCAGGATTATCTGAATCTGTATGAAAGCTGCCCCGAGGATCGGGTCAACCCTTATTTTGCACCTCTTCTGGCAAGAGATTTTTCTAATATGCCAGAAACCCTGATTCTCACAGCAGAGTTTGATCCTCTTCGTGATGAAGGCGAAGATTATGGAAAAAAACTGGCAGAGGCTGGTAATTATGTAGAAGTACACCGGATCAAAGATGCACTTCACGGCTTTTTTGCTCTTGGAATCCGCTTTTTCCATGTGCAGGAAAGTTTTTCTTATATGAACGAATTCTTAAAAAGGGAAGTGTGAAAATTGAAAGAAGGATATTCGAACTGGAGAAAACTGGATAACGCGGCCCTTGCTTTTCCTCTGGTAACTGGCAAAAATGATACCAGAGTATTTCGTTTTTACTGTGAACTAAAGGAAAATGTAAAACCGGAGCTTCTCCAGGCCGCTCTTGAAAAAACCATGGAAAAATATCCTCTGTTTCAGATGGTTCTCCGAAAAGGATTATTCTGGTTCTACCTGGAACACAGGGATATTCGTCCAATTGTAAAGGAAGAGAAGAAGCCTCCATGCAGCAGGCTGTATATTCCAGACAAAAAGAATCTTCTTTTTCAGGTCAGCTATTATGAAAAAAGAATCAATTTTGAAGTTTTCCATGCACTGACAGATGGTACCGGGGCAATGCATTTTCTCCAGGAACTGGTAAGCAATTATCTGAAGAAGGCTCACCCGGAACAGGATCTGCCTTCTCTGCCAGTCACGGATATGAGCACCCCCGGTGATCAGGAGGAGGATAGCTTTTCCCAGTATTATTCCTCGGATATTCCCGGAAATTCCGAGAAAAAACCTCGTGCTGTCAGACTTCCGGGAGAACGGCTGCTTCATGAGGATATGCATATTACAGAGATTGTACTTCCGGTAAAAGAGCTTCATGCAAAAGCAAAAGAATACGGTGTCTCCATAACCATTCTGATCACAGCCATGTTTCTTTGTTCCATCCATGAGGAAATTCCCAAGAGCAGACAAAATCGCCCCATTGCCCTTATGGTACCTGTAAATCTGCGGAATTATTTTCCCTCACAGTCTATGGCAAATTTTTTTGGCTGGATAGAAGTGGGACATGATTTTTCCCAAACTTCTGATTTTACAGAAATTCTGGCTCACGTGAAAGAGCAGTTTGCCGCGGAACTGGTAGAAGAGAAAATTGCCAGACATATGAATAGCTATGTCCGTCTGGAGAAAAATCCGGTCATCCGTGCAGTTCCCCTGGAAATAAAGAAATATTTCCTTATGCTGGGAGCAAACCTAAGCTCTAGAAGCATTACGGCTGTTTATTCCAATATTGGAATTCTTCGTTTTCCAAAGGAGTATAACCAGTACATTGACCGTTTCGGAATTTTCGCAAGTACCAACTCCATGCAGCTTTGTTCCTGTTCTTACGAAAACGAAATGGTTCTTGGATTTACCTCCAAGCTTCCCAAGGATAATATTCAGCGAAATTTTCTGAACATGCTGAAAAAAGAAGAAATTCCTTATACAGAAAAAACCAATAATTTCCCCGGCTGTTCCCTGAAAGAGAAAAAGGAGGCGCAGAGAATCGTGCAGGTTTTCAATTTTGTCTGTATTGCAGCTGCAATTCTCTGCGGCATGATCAATTACCTTACACGGGAAAAATTGGACTGGTTCTGGTTCGCCGCAGCTGGCTGTCTTTGCGGATGGCTGATCGTAGCGGTTGCTTATGCCAAACGGAGGAATATCTTAAAAAACGAGATCATACAGTTGATCCTGGTAACTGTTATCGCGGTTCTGTGGGACAAATATACCGGATGGCATGGCTGGTCTCTGGATTTTGTCCTTCCATTTGGCGCTCTTGCAGTGCTTGGCTCTATACCTGTGATCGTAAAAGTACAAAAGCTGGAAAAAGAAGAGTATCTGTTTTACCTTGTTCAAGCTGCTTTTGCTGGTCTGGTACCGCTGATCCTTATGTTTTTTCACCAGATCCGTTTCCCATACCCATCTGTGGTATGCACAGGAATCAGTCTGCTGGTATTTGCAGGAATGTTTATTTTTAACAGCAATGATACTATCCGGGAGTTTCATAAAAAACTTAGAATGTAATAAAATGGACACAGATTGCAAGGACTTCTTTGCTGAAATTTCGCTAAAGCAGTCCTTGCGATCTGTGTCCGTCTGTTATGTCTGATACCCTAAAGCGTATTTGATAAATCATTCCCGTAATCTGCACGCCCCACTTTGCGGGAGTTTTTGCAGAAAGCCCTTTTCAAATACGCTCTGGAAGTTAATATAATTAAATTTCTATAAGAATTCCCTTCTCTTTATCATACTTACAATATTTGCCATTTCCGGAAATAAATGGCTGATAAGTATTCGTACGTGTATCTTTCACATATACAATTCCTGTGGCGATCATTTCTACCAATGAGAAACGTTTACTCAGGCTGGAGATCCAGGAATAGGTCTTATTACTGTCAGAATCAGCAGCAACCAGACTGTATCCCTCTTCACACGGTTTCAGAGAAAAGTAAATTTTCTCCGGCTTAGAAGTCTCTTTAAATACCTGGCTTGCTATATAAGTAGAAAAATTCTTCTCCACAAACTGCTGGAAAGAGTATAAGGTATAAACCTCTCCGCTGACTTCGTCTGTAATCCGGTCTCCGCGCTGCAGACGCGCCTTGATCAGAGACAAAGTCTCAATGGTCCAGTTGATAAAGGAAATGCTGCTGTAGGTCATGCTCTCCAGAAGCTGGTCGATCAGTTTCTTAGTGAGAACATTCGATTTCGTTGCTTCATTAAACAATTCTTCATTCATAATCCGCACCCTCCATAACATATATATGTTAATTGATAAGCTTAATTATAAGATCTTATTTTATTAAAATCAATAATTTTTCCCTCGTTTTTGTATTATTTGTTATTTGTTATTGCTGTTATTTTATATATATTGTTTGCCTTTAACACAAAACCATGTTATCATCATAAGAGTTGGAGTTTATAAAAAGCAAAAACAAATTTTACGAATTTGGAAGGAAAAATTTATGGAAAAACATCATCATGAACGAAGTACTTTTTCCGGTAAACTGGGATTTGTACTGTCTGCTGCCGGAGCTTCCGTCGGACTGGGAAATATATGGCGATTTCCTTACCTTGCGGCAAAATACGGCGGTGGAATATTTTTACTGATTTACATTATTCTGGCACTTACTTTTGGCTACTCCATGATTGTCGCCGAAACCGCCCTTGGCCGAATGACAAGAAAAAGTCCGGTAGGTGCTTTTGGAAAATTTGGCAAGTCTAAATGGCTGTCCTTTGGTGGCTGGATCAATGCCATCATTCCAGTCCTGATCGTGCCATACTATTCCGTTATCGGCGGATGGGTTATCAAATATCTGATCGAATATATAAAAGGTAACAGCCAGAAGCTGGCAGAAGACGGATATTTTTCTGAGTTTATTTCGAATGGTACCTCCACAGAGGTCTGTTTCCTTATTTTTGCATTTTTAACAGTTGCAATCATTTATGCAGGAGTCCGAAACGGAGTAGAGCGCGTTTCCAAATTTATGATGCCGGTTCTGGTATTTTTATCTGTGCTTATTACTGTTTACTCTGTTACAAGACCAGGTGCCCTTGCAGGAGTGAAATATTTCCTGGTACCAAATATTGAGAATTTCTCCTGGATGACAGTGGTAGCCGCCATGGGTCAGATGTTTTATTCCCTGTCTATTGCCATGGGAATTCTGGTAACCTTTGGCTCTTATATGAAAAAGGACGTATCTATCGAAGGTTCCACCAAGAATGTAGAAGTGTTTGACACTGCAATTGCCATTATGGCAGGTCTGATGATCATTCCGGCTGTGTTTGCATTCTCCGGTGGAGATCCGGATACTTTACAGGCAGGACCGGCGCTTATGTTCATCACCATTCCCAAGGTATTTGCCAGTATGGGGTTGGGAACTCCCATTGGGATTCTGTTCTTTGTACTGGTGCTGTGCGCAGCTCTTACCAGCTCTATTGCCCTGACGGAGAGCGCTGTATCTACCTTCCAGGACGAACTGAGATGGCACAGAAAGAAAGCAACCGTTATTGTTGGTGTGATCATGATTCTTCTTGGAACTCTTTCTTCCCTTGGATATGGACCGCTTGGCTTTGTAAAAATTATTGGAATGCAGTTTCTGGATTTCTTTGATTTCCTCACCAATTCTGTAATGATGCCAATTGCCGCACTTGCAACCTGTCTTTTAATTTCCAGAAAAGTGGGCGTGGAAAAGATTGAGGAGGAAGTAGTAGCTGAAGGCGGAACTTTCCGCAGGAAAAAGATTTTTAACTTCATGATCAAATATCTTTGCCCGATATTTGCAGCAATTATCCTGCTTAGCTCTGTAGCAAATGCATTTGGACTGATTTCCATGTAAATAATTTGTAACTGTTCTGTACTTCTCAGTTACCACTTCGCGAAATAATACCTGCTGAATAAATACTATAATTTTTTAATCGCCCCACCCATCTCAGGTGGGGCGATTGTATAAGGACTGCCTCCATATCTACAAAGCTTTAAAGTCTGCCACATTTCCATCAATAACGCACACAACTTTTCCCTATATCTGCTTTTTACAATATGGTTACATTTATCACTACCAAAACATGTATAATAGAACCAGTACATCAAATAAGAATTATTTTTCAGAGTATACAAGAAAGGACCCGAAATGAAAGCCAGAATACTTGTAATAGAAGATGAACCAGCAATCAATAACTTACTTTGCATGAACCTGGAAGTCACCGGCTACCAGACCGTAAGCTACCTGGACGGCAATGACGCCAGCGAAGGAATTGCCTGGGATCATGAGTTCCAGTGCGCCCTTGTAGATATTATGCTCCCTGGAAAAGATGGATATACCCTTTTACCAGAACTGAATCACTACGGCATTCCCGTCATTTTTCTCACCGCCAGAGCCGACATCGCAAGCAAAGTAAAAGGCCTTAAAGAAGGTGCCGAAGACTATATTGTAAAGCCCTTCGAGATGCTGGAAGTGATGGTCCGCCTGGAGAAAGTACTGGAACGTCATGGAAATTTACAGGAGCAGATACAGATTGACGATATTACCATAGACACCATAAGCCATACCGTTACCAGAAATGGAGAGGAAATTTACCTGAAACCAATGGAATACAACTGCCTTATGATGTTCGTCCGCAATCCCAATAAAGCTCTTACAAGAGAGCAGCTTCTGGCCGGTCTCTGGGGCGTAGAATTCGAAGGAGAAACAAGAACAGTAGATGCACATGTGGGACGTATCCGCAAAAAGCTGGGCTGGCAGGACAGGATCAAAACCATTCCCCGCATTGGATACCGACTGGAGGTGGAATTTTGAAGCTTTTTACAAAAATCTTTTTACAGGTGGCCTGCGTGATCCTGATTTTATCCTCCGCTGTTTTTTTCTATACTTCATATCGCTGGAAGAATCAGAGTATTCAGTATATCAATAACTATGAATATACCAAATTTCAGAATAATCTTTTACAATTTGAGGAGAAATTAAGACTTACAAGCAGTCAGTCCGCTAATTCCGATGAGAAAGTCCGAAACCGAATTCTTATCTACGCTTTCCGACAGATTTTCCATGACAGTGCTGTTCTATATCAGAATGATGAAGAACTTTACAACGGTACCGCCTATGACTTCGATGTTCAGGGAATCCAGGAACAACTGGGAGAAGTGGAATTACACGGAAAATGGTATGACGCGGATACTTATATCTGTGATCCCCTTATCAGCAAAGCCGACGGTAAAACACTGTTGCTTTTTTTTTATTCCTCCACAGAGTCAACTACAAATCTGAATTATCAGATTGTCACTTATAAAGACGTTTCTGATGTTCTGGAGAGTAACAGGATCCTTTTTTATCAGGCGGGTATGTTGACGCTGGTTCTTCTTCTGTTAACCGGAACAATTCTTTTTTTCAGCCTGCGGAAAATTATGGCACCCCTTACAAAATTAAGGGAAGCTGCGGTTTCTGTATCTGAAGGCAACTATGATATACAAGTTCCTGCGGAAGGAGATACGGAACTGGCGCAGGTTGGCAAAAGCTTTAATCAGATGTCCTCCAAGGTTAAAGAACAGATTGAATGCCTTTCCACTGTAAACCATACACAACGACAGTTAATGGGAAGTCTTGCCCATGAGCTGAAAACACCTATGACCTCTATCCTGGGATATGCAGATACCCTTCTCACAGTGCGCCTGCAAAGACAGCAGCAGGAGAGAGCTCTCTCCTATATTTCCAGTGAATGCCGCAGGCTGTCCCGACTTTCGGTAAAAATGCTGGAACTTACCGGATTATATGAAACTGGGGAGGCACGTTTTGCCCCAACAGAAAATTCAGTGAAATCTTTTCTGGAGGATTCCAGACAGCTTAACCTCTGCCGTCTGAAAGAGAAGAATATCTGTCTGGAACTTCAGTGTGAACCTGCTGATCTGAAGAAAAACTTTGACAAAGATCTTATGTTAAGTCTGGTAAACAATTTTATTGACAACGCAGTAAAAGCCTCCGCGGACAATTCCAAACTCATACTGGCAGCAACGGCTGGGAAACTGATGGTCCAGGATTTTGGCAAAGGAATCCCGGCTGAAGATCTTGATAAAGTGACAGAGGCATTTTATATGGTTGACAAATCCCGTTCCCGGGCCAATGGAAGTGTGGGACTTGGACTTGCACTTTGTAAAAAAATCGCAGATATACATGGATTTCAGTTGAAAATTGAAAGTGAAATAGGAAAGGGAACCTGTGTATTCATTGAATGGTAACGAATTTTTTGCCAGATTACAATTCAGTTACAATTTACGGAAGATTTGGTGTAATTCCAAGTACTATAATCTATATCAGAACATGACCGGTGATTACTATGAGCAATATCAAACACCCGTTCCCCTAAATCTCCGGTTATGTTCAAACATCGAAAGGGAGACTTCAAACAAATGAGAAAGAATATAGAAAGAATGATTGGACTTACTCTCTGCATGGGAATGTTAGCGGGATGTGCACAGACACCAGAATCTTCCCTTGTAAGGCAGAAGGGAAATAAAGCACTGGATTCTTACAAAGAAGCGGATGACAAGGATGTCAATATGGCAGGAAATGCCTCCTCCGCTGATCAGACAACTGCTTCTGAAAGTACTGGTACAAGTGATACTGCTGCCTCCACTAACGTTCACCCGGATAATGCCTCAGCTGCCAGAACCACTATCCGCGACCTGATCAATGCGCCTGAGACTTACAAAAGTCAGGTAACAGACGACACATCCAAGCTTGTGGTAAATACGGATGCAGCTGTGGAAATACCAGATGTGGAAAAGATATCTGCAATTTCTGTTACACCAGCTGCGGTCACACAGGATCTTCTTGATGGTATCACAGATGCCTTTTTCTCAAATGTGAAGATTTACACCGCAGACAGCTATTATGTACAGACAAAGGATGCGATCAAGAAAAAAATCGACGAATTAAAAGAAGATGTTGCCAACGGAAATCTGGATCCCAATAATTGGGGAACCGATGACAATGGCAATCTCTTATATGATATTTACGATGACATTGATTATTGGGAAAGCCAGTATGAATCTGCACCTGAAACGAGAAATCTGGTAGAAGGAAGACCTGCCGTGGGAGTGCAGACATACAGCAGTGCTGGTGAAGTTATGGAGGACAATGCCTTTACCGGTGTAGCCCAGTTAGATGACGGCTCCCAATATTCTTATCGTACCTCTTCCTGGGGAGCCTATTCTTTGGAAGTAAGAATCCAGAAGCTAGCCCAAAAAGACGGTAAAGAAATCCCTTCTGACGCTGTCTGGTCCGATTATTCCAGCAGCAGTCCATATGAAAAACCTACCGAAAAATCTATTGGAATTTCGTTGGATGACGCGAAGAAATTAGCCCAGGAAAAAGCAGATGCCATGGGCCTTGACGATTTAAACCAATGCGGATGGGATTATGCGATTCAGACGTCCATTGGAACAGATGATAACTCCAGTTATCTCGGAAGTGGTTATGTTATCTACTACAGCCGTACCATAAATGGAACTCCGCTTACCTATACCATGGATGCAGGTGGAGCGCTTGAAGACATGGACAGTACTATGGAAACCTGGGCTTACGAAAACCTTTATTTTTATGTAAATGCAGACGGAATCGACAGCATGACTTATTGCAATCCATACACCATCGGAGAAACTAAGACTGAGAATTTAAGCCTGCTTCCATTCAGCGAGATCATGAATATCTACGAAAAAATGATGATCGTCACCAACGCGGACAACCTTACCTATGAAAATTCCAGGGTATTCAATATTGACCGTATCGTTCTTGGCTATGCCAGAATTTATGAGCCATCCACAGATGCCCATACCGGTCTTCTGGTTCCTGTCTGGGATTTTTTCGGATCCCGCAAAATTGACTCCGAATATGATGGCGAAACCTGCTCAGATACGACAGATTGGCCTACCTGGAGCTTTCTTACCATCAATGCAGTAGACGGAAGTATTATAGACCGTAGTCTGGGATACTGATATGAAGCAGACACTTGGAATTGTACGCTACAATTTCTTCGGCTTTTTCCGTAATCCCAAAGTAATTTTTACCCTCTTTCTGGAATTTGTGCTCAGTTTTCTGCTTACAGGAAGAATCATGGTTGTTATGGATAACTACAATACGCCTGTACAGGCAATTGAACCTTTCCTGTGGACCTTCGGGGATGGAACAGCAGTGCTTCTAAGTTCCATGCTTTTGCTTTTGCTGTTCTCCGACCTGCCGAAAATGACACCAGTCACTCCTTATCAGCTGATCCGTACCACCAAGAAGAAATGGCTCTTAGGCCAGTTTGTCTATATTACATTCGTAACGATTTTATAT
Source organism: Ruminococcus sp. D54t1_190329_F1 (assembly GCF_015551645.1). NCBI lineage: Bacteria > Bacillati > Bacillota > Clostridia > Eubacteriales > Oscillospiraceae > Ruminococcus > Ruminococcus sp. D54t1_190329_F1. Next base: position 11,961 of record NZ_JADNDC010000027.1, on the reverse strand, counting down.
ACATGTTTTATGCTTTTGTTTACTTCTGTGCTGTGCATGAAGGACAGCTATCCAGGCAATCTGTGGAGTGACACAGCAGCAATGCTTGGATACTCTGATCTTGGAAAGAATCTGCAGGTGCCATCTACAGTACGTGTTATGGAAAGCATTTCACCTTACGGCTGTATGCTGCAGGTATTCCTTTTGCTTTTTTGCTATTCCCTGACTTTAAGCTTTGTAATTCTGGTGGGGAATCTCTACAAAGGAAAAACAAAAGGCATGATAGCTGGTCTGTTTTACAGTATCTATGGATTTCTTCTGGATCCCAATGTACTGGCAGCTGTTTTACATAAAGAAAAGTATGAGATGTATCAGATAAACGTATTGATCTGCTGGATCAGTCCCTTAAACCAGGCCGTCTATGGGAAACATAATCTGGGCTATGATCCATTACTCCCAAAGCTCTGGCAATCCTGTGTATTTTTTCTTATTCTGGTAGTGATACTGGTTATTCTGGCGCTTCACAGAATGAAGAAATATCCGTTTGAATTTCTGGGGGAAAAATCATGAGTGGCGAGATGAAACGTATGCTTACATCCAAAAATTTTCTGGCAGCCTGGCTGATTGCTTGTGCAGCTCTTCTCTTTGGACAAACCTACCCCAGTCTGAAGAAACTGACTTGTGGTACTTTTATAAGCCTTCTGGATGGTTCTATAAAAAGTCAGATTGTAGCTTTCATTTTACCCATAGCAGCAGTGCTTACCTGGAGTGATTCTTTCCTGCAGGAGTATAAAAGCGGATTTCTAAAAACTGCTCTTCCCAGAACCAGCCGCAGTCAATATGTGGAAGGAAAGGTTTTTTCTATTCTGATGTCTGGTTTTCTGGTCTGGTTACTGGCAGTCATAACAGTGCTTTTGGTTAATTTTGTTATATTTTATCCTATGGAAGTAAAAGGAAATATTCCAAAAGATCTGCTGACAGAGCTTCTAATGAAAGCTCTCCGCATGAGCATCCTTGGAGGTATCATAAGTACCCTTGGAGGTATCTGCGGAACTTTGTGTCAATCTGCTTATATGGCTTACGGAATTCCTTTTATAAGTTATTACTTTGGAATTATTTTACACCAACGATATTTTAAAGAACAACTCTGGTTTTACCCGCCAGAATGGATTACCCCTTCTGGAAACTGGGGACCATACCAGACTGGTTTATGGTTATTTTTGTTATTATTTCTACTTGTACTGATCCCGGTTCTGGGAAGTGTACTATATGATAAAATTGAAGAAATTTGAGATATCAGACCTCATTTCTGAAAATAAAAATGTAGTCCTGCTTTTGGGAAATTGAAAGGATCTAAAATCAAAAGGATTTAAATGGGAAAGAAAACGATTATATGAACAGTGTAAATCACAATAAATTATTAAAGCCAATTCCATGTGTACAAATAAGTCATGTTACTAAACGTTTCGGTGAAGACCTTGTTCTAAAAGAAGTAAATCTTGATCTGAATTACGGACAGGTATATGGCATTGTTGGAAATAATGGTTCTGGAAAGACGGTTCTTATGAAATGTATCTGTGGTTTTCTGCCGGCTACAACCGGAACCATCCATGTATCAGGAAAACAAATCGGAAAAGACACCGATTTTCCAGAAAGCCTTGGCGTTATCATCGAGACGCCAGGTTTTCTTACACAGTATACAGGAATGAAGAATCTGGAAATTCTGGCGAATATGCAAAGACTGATCTCCAAGGCAGATATCCGCCTTATTCTTCGAAAAGTCGGCCTGGATCCCGATATGAAAAAACCGGTTGGAAAGTATTCGCTTGGAATGCGCCAGCGTCTTGGAATCGCCCAGGCCATTATGGAGGATCCCCGTCTTCTCATTTTGGATGAGCCCTTCAACGGACTGGATAAACATGGCGTAGCAGAGATCCGAGAGCTTCTTCTGGAACTGAAAGCTGCCGGTAAGACCATCCTTCTCGCCAGTCATAACGAAGAAGATATCCGTATTCTCTGTGACCATGTATATGAAATGGACGGAGGAATCCTGAAGGAAAGGACAGGCTGAACATGAAAGAAGAACAATTACAAAAAAATTCTGTATTTGCCGTTAAAACAGACGGCATCTTATTGATTACTGCATTAATTGCCAGTATCCTGTTTCTTATATCCCCATTTGCAGTTTCTGCCCAGGAAGGTGATGTTGAAAATACAGAAACAGTTTTTGAAGATGAAACGGAAACTGTACCAGATATGAACCAGGATTCAGATTTCGATTCTGATCCGGATTCTAACCTGGATTCTAACCTGGATTCCAATCCGGACCCAGATCTGGACGGATTCATATCTGGTGACGATTCTTCCCCCAAAAATAATCCCATTCATGTTATTATTGAAAATGTGTCTGGCAATACAGATAGCAGTAATGCAGAGCCTGCTGGTAATGATGCTATGGGTGTTGGAGATACTTCCTATGGAGCGGTTTATGCCGGCAGTACAGACGGAGGTAGTTCCTCCGGAGAAAAGGTTCTCCACAAGCCTCAGCTGCTATTGGAAGACAGTAATCTTTCCAGCCAGACACTAAAAGCTGGCAGCACACGGGAAATGTCCGTAACCTTTCGAAATAAGAGCCGCAGTCAGAACGTATATGGACTGAAAATTTCTCTTTCCACAGAAACAAAAGGAATTGAATTTGATAAAAATTCTTTTTATGTACAGAGGCTGACACCTGGCGAAGCCATTACTTTAACGCAGAATTTATCTATCGCAGAAGATACTGAGCCAGGTCAGGTAACAATCCTATTTTCTCTGGAATATGAAGATTCCAAAGCCTCCAGTGCCAATAGTACAGAAACTCTGACTTTTAAAGTGTCACAGCCTGTACGTGCAGAATTAGAAGTGTCTGACATTCCTTCGGTATTTTATACAATGGATACTGTAGAAATTCCTGTGAAAGCATTGAATCTTGGAAGGGATAAAATCTATAATGCCAAAGTGAAATTAGAAGCAGATGGATTATCTCCAAAAGAGACTGCATTTCTGGGAAATGTAGATGAGGGAACTGCATCTGATGGTACAATAAGAGTATATGTAAAAGGAAGCACCGGAAATAAAAGTTCTAAATCGCAGTCTGTTGCAGAAGCAGGAAGTTTATCTGACAATGTATCAGATATATCAGATGAAAATGATGCTACTTCTCAGAATACATCTATTTCACCAGATCAAATTACAGGAAAACTGATTCTCATCTACGAAGATTCCACAGGTAACTCCTACCAGACAGCTGTCGATTTTTCCTCCGAAATCAAGGAATCCCAGATTCAGTCTCTAAAAGTTGAGGATTCTCAGGAAGAGACTAACAGCTGGTGGTACTCCATTTTTGCAATTCTGGCGGTTCTGTTTCTCATCATCGTTCTGTTTCTCATGTCCAGATTACATAAAAAATCTGTCCTTCTGGAAGAAGCAAGAAAGGCGGCATCCCGTTGAGAAAGAAAAAAATAAACGGTTTCACCTGCTTTCTGATGATTCTCATTTCACTGACTCTTTTCTTTTTTCTCAGGCTTACCTATGAAATACAGAAAGAGAAGCAGCAGTATACAATCTTAATTTCCCTTGGAAATCTCAGTTACGACCAGAATTTCCTGAAAAAAGCTTCGAAAATAAATGGGCTTCAGGAAATCTGGCCAGTTGTGGAAATTCCAGTAACCATAAAAATAGAAGACTATACAAAAACTACCGTATTTTGTGGAATTGATCTGAATGCTTTTACGGAAATTTCCGGGCAAGACAATTTAGGAAACACTCCACGCTTACTCCTGGGGAGCAATTCTCTGGAAAATATGAAAGACTCCAATGGACATGCCATTTCAAAGAAACAGCAGAATAAATATCTGAAGATGGGAGAACAGCTTGCCATTACATATACGTTAGACAGTATCGATTCAAATAAAAATTCTACTGAATACAGCAGTTCCGTTTCCAGCAGTAGTTTCACGGCTATGGACAATCCCGGGAATAATATTTCACCAGTGTCCTGTCTTCCCTGTAAAGTTGCTGCAATACTCCCCGGAGAAGATGATCAGATCTATATCCCGCTCTCCCAGGCAAGAATTCTGTGCAGCGAATCTGGCACTGCGCTGACTGTAACAAAGGTGTTGCTAAAGATAAAGGGAAAGACCAATCTTGAAAACGCTAAACAGCATTTTGAATAACAAAGATACTTCCTTTTCAGGTGTAAATAAATATCTGCTTATGTTATACTATTGTACAAGACCAATAAAAAGGAGCACTCTATAATGAACAGACAGGAACTACTTAACCAAATTGAGCATTATACCCCGTTCAATGAACAAGAAGAGATGGATAAGCAGCTTATTCTGAACTGGATCAGAAATAATACCAATGCTTTTTCCAGAGAAAACACGGTAGCACATATGACTGCTTCTGCCTGGGTGGTAAATCAGGATAAAAGCAAAATTCTCATGGTCTATCACAATATTTATAATTCCTGGTCCTGGCTGGGAGGGCATGCGGACGGAGAAACGGATTTACTTGCAGTTGCCCTTCGGGAAGTGAAAGAGGAAGCGGGGATTTCCCATGTCTGTCCTGTATCTGAGGAGATTTTTTCTTTGGAATCCCTTACAGTAGATGGACATGTGAAAAAGGGCAAATATGTGTCCAGCCATTTACATCTGAATGTAACATATCTGCTGGAAGCAGATTTTGAGGAAGCTGTCTCCATAAAAGCCGACGAGAACAGCGGTGTCGCCTGGTTTTCCCCGGAAGAAGCGCTGAAGAAATCTACAGAACCATGGTTTGTAGAACATGTGTACTCCAAGCTGATTGAGAAAATGTAATGAAAGAAGCCAACAATTGTAATACTTATATGATACAAAGAAAGAGAAGAGAATATGAGTGAGAAAATTGTAGTTTGCCTTGAAAAAGGTGGCGCAAGAGATATGGCTGAAGCTTTTTCCAGGCGCACAAATACCCCAATCTCTGAAAAGCCGGGAGAGCACCTGACGGTGCTTTTTAATTCCAAAGGTGTTTCTTTAACCGGATATGGTCTGGCTTATCAGGGAGATTTCGAAAATATGCTTCACCGGGTGACCAACGGAAGATTACAGCATGAAATGCTGGTACGGGCTTCCAAATCAGAAAAGCCAGGGCGCAAGGCAATAGATGCCACAGCAGGTATGGGAGAGGATGGATTTCTTCTGGCAGCCCAAGGGTATGAGGTAACTCTGTATGAGCAGAATCCAGTGATTGCTGTTCTTTTAAAGGATGCCCTGCGCCGGGCAAAGAAGCATCCCGTATTGAAAGAGATCGCTGCCCGCATGAAGCTGACAGAAGGCAACAGCGTGGAATTAATGCCCGCACTCCTGGATCCTGTAGACGTCATATACCTGGATCCCATGTTCCCCGCAAGACAAAAGTCCAGCCTGATCAACAAAAAACTGCAGCTCATCCAGAAGCTGGAGCCCCCATGCTCCCAAGAGACCGACCTTTTCGACGCCGCTATCAGCGCAGACCCGGATAAGATCATTGTAAAACGACCGCTGAAAAGTGATTTTCTGGCAGGAAGGAAGCCTTCTTATACGTTAAGCGGAAAAGCGATTCGATATGATTGTTATACGTTGTAGAGGAAATAAATTGGCAGAGCAGGCAGATGAATAAATGATATATGCATAGCAGCATTTTTATAATCCTTTTCGATTACTGTCAGAAGTGCTAGTGCAAATCAGAAGCAACTATGTATAATAAGAATAAAAAGGACAGTATTGTTTATAAGGAAGGAGAAAATGCTTATGAGAAATGGTAAAAAATCATTAAAAAAAGCCAGCGTACTGCTTACTACATTCTTACTTGTAGTAATGTGTCTGGCAGTGGATACCACATCTGTAAGTGCCGCGAAGATTAAACTGAACAAAACAAAGCTTACCTTGGCCCAGGGCAAGAAATACCGTTTAAAGGTAAAAGGCACAAAAAAGAAAGTGAAATGGTCCTCCACAAAGAAATCAGTGGCAACTGTCAATAAAAAGGGTGTCGTTACAGCAAAGAAAAAAGGAACTGCATATATTAAAGCTAAGGTTGGCAAAAAAACATACAAGTGTAAGGTTACTGTTAAGAGTAAAAAAGCACCTGCAAAGCCAGCACCTACAACACCTTCTGCTCCGGTAAATCCGCCGGCAGAGCCTACAGCAACACCTACCACAGCTCCAGCAAAAACACCAGTACTAAGTGCAACATCTTTAAGCATGCGTAAAGGTGAATATTATCAGCTTAACGTACAGGATCCTAAGCATCTGCCCGTATGGACCAGTTCAAACAAGAATATTGCAGAGGTAGACAGTCAGGGAAAGGTACATGCAATTAATGTTGGAACAACAGAAATCAAAGTAGATGCAGGGATTGTTCTTACATGCACAGTTACAGTTACCATGGAAACAAAGCCTCAGACTGAACCAGTTCTTTCGAAAGCAGTTATAAAAGGGCAGCGGTCAGTCAAGAATGAAGCTGGCGAATCTGTAGTGATTGAGATTCCTCTGAATACTTATACCTATACTTTCAGCACAATTCCAACAAACGTGGAAGAATTGAAGCAGTATAACATCAGCGGTGATGATGGAAGATATAAGGTGCTCGCTCTTTATGTCATGTCACTTCGGACCTGGAAACCGGAAAATCAGACAGATTGCGAAGAAATGATCGGATATTTATGCAATAAGCAGTTATCTGTTTATGAGAAGCAGAGATTAGCAGAGCAAATGAAAAAGAGTAAACAGTATCTCTATCTTGGAAATGCATTCTTAAATGGTGCAACTCCGGCGAATGACTACACACCTTCACAGCCTTATTCAATTACATTAACTCAGGATTCTGTAGTAGATGAAGATCAGATATACATTCCGGCAAATCCTTCCATACCATCTCCTGATCAGTATAGAGCCTTTATCTATTGCAAGGCTTCTGACAGTGGTAAATGGATCGATGTTTATAAATCATCTAAGGACGGAAACTGGTATATGTATAAATGGATGGATCTGATCACTTCAATAAAAGCCCCGGCTTCAAGTAATCCATTCTAAATATGTCTTCAGGTGATTCATTCTAATTACAAGAGGGCAGACATCAAAGACCTCGGTTTTTGGTGTCTGCCCAAGTGAAAATAGATATTCTACATTTTCAAACTCTTGATAACATAATAACAGTCTAATTCCCACCATGCTAAAATACCCTCCATTTCCACTCCAGCCGTATTGAACATGACCATTAGCAAGCAGTCTTGCAATAATACTTGCATCACCCATTTTATATTCCTCCATTCAGTATTTTATTGGACATAAACTGTGCTTTAACATATTCTTTTTAAATATAATATATTTTATATTGTATATTAAGTCATTTATCCCGTTTTTATGGTATTATAAGAAAACAAAGAACAGGATAGGAGGCGTTTGAAATGAATCATAATGATATAGTCAGACAGTCATTCAAAAAACAGGCTGAAAAATTTGTAGCATATCATATGTCAAAAGTGGAATATACAGACTATCTGATTCAGAAAATCGCAGCAACAGGAGAAGAACATGCATTAGAAGTAGCTGCCGGGACCTGTATTTGTGGCAGGGCTCTGGCTCCTTATGTAAAGGATATTACCTGTCTGGATATGACGGAAGAAATGCTGGCACAGGGAATCAGACTTGCCGAAGAAAGTCATATAGAAAATATTTACTTTCAAAGTGGTAATGCCGAAAAACTTCCATACGAACCCGAAACCTTTGACCTGGTGATCACAAGGCTTTCTTTCCATCATTTTGACAATCCTGAGAAACCTTTTGAAGAGATGAAACGTGTCTTGAAAAAAGGGGGAAAGATGGTGGTCTGGGATATGGAAGCTGCCGAGGAGCCTTTACGAGAAATTGATGATAAGATTGAAAATATGCGTGATCCTTCTCATACCAGAATCCTCAGCAGGGAAGAATTTGAAGAAATGTTCAAGAAAGATTTTGCACTGCAATGCGAAGAAACTACTCTGGTGCCGGTGAATCTAAAAAGTTGGATGGAACTGACTGATACTTCGGAAGATGTGCAAGAAGAGATAACAAATTTGATGAAAGCTGAATTGGAAGGCGGTAGAAAAACCGGTTTTTCACCATATAATAAAGATTCACAAATCATGTTTGATCATAGATGGCTATTACTAATTGGTGTAAAAAAATAATGGTAATAAAAATAAGCAGGAAACTCCTTTGAAGAGTTCCTGCTTTTCTTGAAATGTCCTAATATTTAGATAGGATTCGGGGGCATATTTATAAATGTAATTACAGCTCTAAAGAATCTTCTGCATCTATTCGGGTTTTGTTACACCAGACATCTGTACAAAATAAAGAAATCTCTGTGCAGATAAAAGCGACGTTGGAAAATAATAGTCAGATGTATAAACTGAAATTGCATACGCTGTGGTCGCCTATGAAGAAAGACGTATGCATAGGAATTATCGGGTATTTTGACATTATAAAATAGAAAAATACAACAAATGTAGGATATGATGGAATTGCCGTTCATGTGTATATCTGGATGGAAGGAACAGACGCTGATTGCGTCAACGGAAAATCTGTTGAAGATGATTCGTCTACTTATGATGTGACAGTAAAACTTGCCGGAGTTGCAAGCGGAAATTAAATGTTCTTTTGAAAGGTCATGGCACGAACCATGGCTTTTCTTTTACCCCAACATCCCCATATTGGCAACTATCCCCACTCACCCCACTCTTTTTCAGTACATTTACTGAATTGCTATTTTCCCGACTTCTCGGCTTGCCATATAGCTGAGAAATTTATGAAATGTTCCTGTTTTTTAAATCCTGCAAATACTACTGATGAGCGTGTAAATTTTCATTCTACAATGTAAAAACTCTTTGTTGACGGATATATTTGGATAAGGATATAATCTGTATCAGAGAATTTACAGGGAGATAAACAAGTATGAGTCAGGATATGATTAATAACCGTTTTTTGGAAGAGTCGGTATTTGCTATTGCCGATGGATACTGCGTGATCAATCTCACAAAGAATATTGTACGTGGTTCCATGTATCAGGTAGTTAATGGAAAAAAATATAATCTGAATGAACAATTAGGTTTGCCGGAAAATTCAAGCTTACAGAGTCTGGTGGATGCATAGGCATTGACCATACCTGAAGAAGGTCTTCAAGATTTTCTGCACGAGTTTGACAGAGAACGACTGTTAAAGCGTTTTGAAAATGGTGAACGGCATATATCATTCCGATATTGGACCAGGACTGCTACTTTTGAGCCCATGCTTGCAGAAGATCACATGGCCCTGTACCGGGAAGAAGAAACCGGAGATATCATTGCAGTCAATTATGTTCTTGACCGTACAGAACATTATCGCTTAGAGGAAAAAGAGAGGGCACTGGAAAAATCAAACAGAGAGTATGCGAAGCTTCTGGAAGAAGAGAAAAAGCATACGGCTATGATCGAGGAATTAACGAAGAAACTGCAAAGTCAGCTGGAGTTATTTACCGTATCCATCCCTGGCGGTGTCAAAATCAGTAATGATGACCCGGAATATTCTTTTAAATATGTTTCAGAACAATTTGCAAATATGCTCGGTTACGCAACACCGAAGGAACTGATGGACGCTTCTGGCGGTAATATTATCGGTCTTGCTCATCCAGATGACGTAAAGGTCGGACTTGCAGATGCATTAAATCAATATACGCATTCCGATCATTATGCTACTATTTACCGGATACGCTGTAAGGACGGCACATACAAATACATCGAAGATCGTGGACAGAAAGTAATAAAGGAAGACGGAACCATTGAACATTGGAATCTCATGCTGGATAAAAATGACTTCATGCACAAATCAATTGCATTGGAAAGTGAAAAGAAAGCAAATAAAAGCAAGTCTGATTTTCTCTCCAGGATGTCTCATGATATGAGAACCCCACTGAATGGCATTATCGGATTGCTGAAGATTGCTGAGAAGCATTTTGATGACAGTGAATTGGTTCTGGAAAATTTCGGAAAAATGCAGGTAGCCGCAGATTATCTATTGTCACTTATTAATGATATTCTTCAGATGAGCAAAATCGAAGATGGAAATGTACCGCTAACGCAGGAAATCATCAACTTTGATGAATTAAGTCAGGATGTTCTGACTATCATAGAACAGCGGGCAAAAGACAGAGGAATTCAAATGCAGTTCCGTTCAAAAAAAGAAGGGCTTCGATATCCTTTTATTTATGGAAGTCCGGTGCATATGAGACAGATTTTTCTTAATATTTATGGAAACTGTATTAAGTATAACCGGATTGGCGGCAAGATAATAACGGTGTTGGATTATACAGAAGTAGTGGATGGAATTACGACATATGAATGGACGATCACAGATACAGGCATTGGCATGAGTAAGGAATATCTGAAGCATATATTTGAGCCGTTTTCGCAGGAAAGGAATGATTCTGGAAGTACACAACAGGGAATTGGACTGGGAATGTCGATTGTAAAAGGCCTGATTGAAAAAATGGGCGGAACAATTAAAATAAAAAGCGAAGAAGGAATCGGATCAACTTTTATTATCAGAATTTCGTTTAAACTTGCTTCCGCACCAGATACAGTAAAGAAAACAGCAGCACAGATGGATATTAGTGGATTAAACTTATTGCTGGTGGAGGATAATGAACTGAACGCAGAAATTGCGAAAACTCTGTTGTCTGATGAAGGTGCAAATCTGACAGTTGCAGAAGATGGACTGCAGGCGGTCAGGATGTTTCAGAGAAACCGGAAGGTTATTTTGACGCAATTCTGATGGATATCATGATGCCTGTAATGGATGGGCTTACTGCGACAAAAACAATCCGGTCACTGAAACATCCTGATGCTGAGACAATTCCAATCATTGCCATGACAGCAAATGCTTTTCAGGAGGACGCTGAAAAATGTATTGCTGTTGGAATGAATGCACATCTGGCAAAACCTTTGGATATTGAGAAAGTAAAGATGACCATTTATAAATATATATAAGAAAAGTCAGCAAGGAGGTATTGACGCATGTTTAGAGAAATATATAATTTGCACAGCACTCTTATTGCGTCCAATGATAACATCTCCATGCCTGTTGATAAGATAATGATATGAGCAAAAACGTCTTTTCATCTGTTTGAGGAAAGACGTTTTTTATATGAAAATGTTTTGGAAGAGGAGTGACCGAAAATGAGTTTATTATGGATGGAATATGAAACAGAGTTTGAACACTTGGTAGAGAATGGTGATCACGCACAATATCATCCAGATGATGGGCGGAACCATTCAGGTAGAGAGCAAACTGGGAGAAGGAAGCCATTTTGAGGTGATTCTTCCGATAGAACTAGATAAAACAGCGGATCGAAGTATCAGATCCCGGATGGAAGTTATAGATACCGTATCTATGATTGGACCTTATATGAATGAAGTCCTTCCGCCGACACCGCCAAAGCGAAAACAGCAGCCTATAGATATTCCAGATTTATACACTTTTTTCTTTACACAATAATATCCTTGAATTTATATTCATGAGTAGGTATAATAAAATATAGTATGTCAAATTTTAGCTGTTAAATGATGGCTTGTGTCAAATAATAGTTAATAATTACAAAGTAGTATAATATTCACTTTTTTATCCCATAAAAAATACTGCAATATCAGCTAAGTTAGCAACCACCAGTTCAACTGGTGGTTGCTAACTGATACGGGAAGAAAATATTATTTTTATACCCTTTAGGAATAGAAATAAACCTAAAGGGTATTTTCCTCTTAAGCGACATACAAGGGAGGGTTTGGTAGTTTCTATCTTAAGAGGGAAGCTTCCTGGTTGCAGTAAATACATCTATACCTTCTGGGACGACCGGTGGCAGCACCATATTCACCGCCAGCTTTCCGCAACGCTTCTTCCCAGTCATCGGACATGG
>NZ_JADNDC010000026.1:53377-63792 GCF_015551645.1 Ruminococcus sp. D54t1_190329_F1 | reverse complement strand
AAAGAGAAATGGTGTGCATAAAAATACCTACACTCCAAAATGAAATGTAGGTATTTTTGTCGCTTACCTTTAGATATTTCACCTGTCTACTTGACAAGGGGCATATCATTTCAGCTTCTGTCGGCTGTTTTTTTACTTCTATCCCCTCTTTTTCTCCAGCTTTTATGTTCTTTTTTTCATATCAGCCCCATTCTTTCTTATATTAATGTTAATTTTTCAAGAATCTTCATCCTTGCATTGAAATTCTATAAATTTTTCAGTATAATGATTTCGATACGGGTCTCACAGTGAGACTCCTTTGAGAGCATAATCCGTTGCTGAACAAGCTTTGAACAGCAACTATAGTCTCAACCATTTAAAGGAGGAATTATATTATGGCAACATGGAAAAATCTTGACACACTTGATTCTTTTGGCAAACTGAAAGAGCTTAAGAATCACGTAGACATTGCGGCAGCTCTGTCTGGTGAAGAAGGTGGCAAGCGTGTAGCTGATTATAGTACACCAATGGCAGCTGGTCTTTCTTACAACTATGCAGCCAAAGAAGTAGACGAAACCGTTTTATCCGCACTTGCGAAACTGGCTGACGAGGCACAGCTGATCGACAAATTTCAGGAATTATATAATGGTGCAGTGATCAACACCGGAGAGAACCGTATGGTTCTTCATCACCTTGCACGTAAGCAGCTTGGTAACCCGGTTGTTGTAGATGGTGTAGACAAACGTGAATTCTACGTTGCCCAGCAGAAAAAAGCTGCTGATTTTGCAAATAAGGTTCATGCTGGTGAGATCACCAACGAAGCTGGTGAGAAATTCACCACAGTCGTTCAGATTGGTATCGGCGGAAGTGACCTTGGTCCCCGTGCTCTTTACATCGCACTGGAGAACTGGGCGAAGGCCAATAACACATTCAAGATGGAAGCGAAGTTCATCAGCAACGTTGACCCGGATGATGCAGCTGCAGTACTTACTTCTGTAGACCTTGCACACTCCTTATTCATCGTTGTATCCAAATCCGGTACAACCCTTGAGACACTGACCAACGAAGCATTTGTAAAGGATGCCCTGACAAAAGCAGGTCTGAATCCTTCCAAACACATGCTTGCCGTTACAAGTGAGACTTCCCCCCTTGCAAAGAGTGAAGATTATCTTACCGCCATCTTCATGGATGACTACATCGGAGGCCGTTACTCTTCTGTTTCCGGCGTAGGCGGAGCAATCCTTTCCCTGGCATTCGGACCGGAAGTATTTGCTCAGCTCCTTGAAGGTGCTGCAGCTGAGGATCAGCTTGCAACAAACCGTGACCTTATGAAGAACCCAGATATGCTGGATGCCCTTATCGGTATCTATGAGAGAAATGTGCAGGGATATCCTTCCACAGCTGTTCTTCCATATTCACAGGCATTAAGCCGCTTCCCGGCACACCTTCAGCAGTGTGACATGGAGTCCAATGGTAAAACCGTAAACCGTTTCGGCGAGCCGGTTAACTACGTAACAGGTCCGGTTATCTTCGGAGAGCCAGGAACCAACGGTCAGCATTCCTTCTATCAGTTATTGCATCAGGGCTCTGACATTGTCCCGCTTCAGTTCATCGGCTTTAAGAACAGCCAGCTTGGCGTAGATGTTGACATTGAGAACAGCACCAGCCAGCAGAAGCTCTGCGCTAACGTGGCAGCTCAGATTGTTGCATTTGCCTGCGGTAAAGAGGATGAGAACCTGAACAAGAACTTCAAGGGTAAACGTCCGTCCAGCATTATCATCGGTCAGCAGCTTACCCCTGCTTCCCTGGGTGCATTGCTTGCTCACTTTGAGAACAAGATCATGTTCCAGGGCTTCGTATGGAATCTGAACAGCTTCGACCAGGAAGGCGTTCAGCTTGGTAAAGTTCTTGCGAAACGTGTACTTGCACACAATACAGACGGTGCTCTTAAGGTATTCAGCGATCTTCTGAACATCTGATCTTTCAAACAGGATCTAAAGCGTGTCTAAAAAATTTACGGCAGCCCGGAAAGTACCGGGCTGCCGTTTTTTTTGCCACATACTATAAAAACAGACCGCAGAAATCCTGTATTTTCATAATCCTCTGCGATCTGATTTCCATATTGACTTGTCTTGCAAAGAACCTTTTTCAAACCATTAATATACTGACACTCAGGCAACCTGCACGCCCCAGATTTTCTTTGTTTCCAGGCCTCTGCCAGGCTTTCCTGTTACACAGATGCTCTTATTTCTCCAGTTTCCAACACCATTATCCGAGAAACAGATTCCAGCACCATCTGCAGTCTTTTTCACCTGAATCTTCATTTCCAGATTCCGTACCTTGCCATACATCAAACTGGTCTTTACAAGCTCATCCAGATCTTTTTCCAGCTGTGCTTTATCCATATACACGCTAATCTTTTCCTCCGCCAGCTCTGCTTCCAGCCATTCCTGACCTGGGGTAAAATATTTCTGTCTTATCTTTACAAATTCTTCTATAAAACTGTTAAGCTCTACTTTCTCATTTCTCTGTAATATCTTTCTCATAAAAAAAGCCCCCTTGCTTCAAAAGACGTTACTGTTCGCTTTCTTCGCAGCAACTCAAAAATGTCATTCTTTTTTCCTTTTATGAAAGATATTATAGCTGCCCATGTTAAATTCTGTGTATTGCCAATGTTAAACATATTTAAAATAATTATAACGATTGTAAAGAGCAATATTAAAGTATCTTTTTTATAAAAAATCCGCAGTCCGTTATCATCAATACGAACTGCGGATTTTTCACCAAAAGGCCGCGAGCCAGGGACTTTGGGGATGCGCTTTAAATTTTCCAGTACCCCGTACCACAAACAGCGCATTCAACCAGAGAACCGTCTTCTCTACTGAAAATTGTTTTCGCTTCTGTACTCCCACATTGTGGACAGCAGTTTCGCGCATTCTCCTCGCATCCTCCACCGGACACATTGTCCAACTCATCATCTGAAAGCTCTCTTTTTGTTATTTCGTCTTCCATCAAAAATATCCCTCCATCCAAAATCAATTAATTCTGTGTTTTGGTGGAAGTAGGATCCCAGTAGGTTGCACCGCAGCAGGCGCAGGTTACATAGGTGCAGCCATAAAGTGGCTCTCTGGAAGAAACCTCCGTACTTCCGCATTTCGGGCAGCTGTATCCTACGTCGCAGGAATCACCGCCTGTTACATTGTCCAGCTCATCATCTGAAAGTTCCTGGGTTACCGGGTGTAATCTGGCATACATTTCTTCTGCCTGTGCAGCATCAAGCTCCATGCCGTTTTCCTTCGCCAGTTTCTGAAGTTCTTCCACAGATCCGGTTCCCTTTGCAGCTTTTAAAACTTCCTTTGTCATTTTGTTCTCTGCCATAGTCAAGATTTACAGCCACCTTTTCCCCGGCAGGTCCACTCCATATGTATCTGCGGTCTGCATCATGCCTGAAAAAATGTGCTCTAAATTTCCATTAAATATCAATACCCGGATTATAAGCAATTTCCGTATAATTCTCATATTCCTGCAATGCACTGACAGTTTTCTCATAATATCCCTGTCCGAAAAACACACATTTGGAGGGATCTGCCCCCAGTTTGTCCCCGGTCAGCACAATTGCCAGTGCCCGGCATCCTCCCGCACAGTATTTGAAATACTTACAATTTCTGCATTTTCTGTCGTGCTCCCGGATTTTGTCCACAGTCGTACATACCTCACACAGATACTGGCTGGCACTTAGCAGATGCTTCAGAGATTCCTTTTTCACATTGCCAGGGATATCCCCATTCAGTTCGTAGGTGCCAGACAGCTGATGACAGGGAAATATATTTCCATTAGCAGCAACTGCCACCATGCCTCTGACCCCCTTGCATACTGGAAGCGAATCCCTGTATTCCTTTTCCCGGTACAAAACAGGAATCATCCCATAACTGCCAGATACAGGATACAGACGCAAAAACTGCCAGATGATCACATCCATTCTGCAGCCCGTTTTCATATATGCACTGGCAAATTCCAGCATTCTGTCATAATATTCCGTCAGTCCCAGAGCAGCATCACCTGCATTTTCCTTCCACCTTGGGGCCTCCGATGTGCGGATGATGCGCATTTTCCACACCCCAAGGCTGTCCATAAGCTTCGCTGTTTCCAGAAGCGTATCCAGATTGTGTCTGTGCACATTTGTCTGGATCATTACTGGAAAATCATTTGCCCTGCACAAACGGATGGCCCGGATTGCATCCTCCTCAGCTCCTTTTCGTCCACGAAGCCAGTCATGATGTCCGATTCCGTCAAAAGAGATCTTCATTAAAGGACGGATTCCTCTTTCCTTCATCTGGTCCAACACTCCCTGCCTGAGAAAATAGCCGTTGGTATTGATCTCTTCTACATACATTCCTCTTTCATAAATTCCCGTCAGGATGTCCATAAAATTCCTGTGAAGCATCGGCTCCCCGCCTGTGATGGTAAATGCATTTACCCCACATTCCCTCGCCTCATCCAGAAATTTTTCTGCTTCCTTCAGGAACCACTCGCTCATGGATGGGCATTGTCAGCTGCATTAAAGCAGTGAAGACAATTATAGTTACACTTCCCGGTTATCATCCAGTTTACTTTTGGAAAATACCGGTTCTCGCAATGTCTGTATTTCTGCCAGTCTGTCAGATTCTCTTCCCCTCTGCAGGGATGAATAAAGCCTCTGGCTGCCATAGTTTCCAATAAATCATCCGCCTCCTGCTCCCTTTTTCCGTCACAGGAACGCAAAAGCTCAAATTCTTCTTTTTTCAGCCCTTTGGCATATGGACTTCCCTTCCGGTAATATGCATAGGGAACCTGCTGCCAGGAGCGTAAGGCAATCCGGGAATCAAGTATATATCGCATAAAATATCCCCTTATCTCTTTTTATTACAGCGCATCCAGACGCTGCCGTTTTACCAGTTCTGCAAAAAAGCCGTTTTTCTCTAACAGTTCTTCATATTTTCCATCTTCAATGATTTTCCCTTTATCCAGCACAAGAATTCTGTCACACTGTTTAATAGTAGAAAGCCGATGGGCGATTACAATTCTGGTACACTTCAGACCATCCAGGGCTTCTGACACTTTTTTCTGGGTCAGATTGTCAAGGGCACTGGTGGCTTCATCAAGCATAAGCAGCCTGGGTTTTTGTGCAATAGCCCGGGCGATCATCAGTCTCTGCTTCTGTCCTCCGGAAATTCCGCCGAAGCCTTCAGAAATCATTGTATTCATTCCCATAGGCATTTTCCGGATATCCTCTGCAATACCCGCCAGTTCTGCTGCCTCCCAGGCATCCTTCTGTGTCAGCCATGGCGCCGAGATCACAATATTGGAATAAATATCCCCCTGAAAAAGCTTACCATTCTGCATGACTACGCCAATCTTCTGCCTGAGCGATTTCAGATCAATTTTATCAAGATTTTTTCCGTCATAATAAACGGCTCCCTTCATAGGTTTCTCAAATCCAAGGAGCAGACGCATAAGGGTGGACTTCCCGCAGCCAGTCTGGCCTACAATCGCCACATACTGTCCCGGGTGGATTTTCAAAGACAGGTCATCCAGTACAAGAGGCATGTTTTCGTTGTACCGGAACGATATATGATTCAGCTCGATCCCACCTGAAATCCCTGTAATCACCTGTTTTCCGCTGGAAACCTCGGGCACTGTCTCAAAAAGCGGCTTTACCATTTCCAGTGTAGGCCTTATCCTTGCTACTGTAAGAGCAATTCCTGCCAATGACAGAAAAGCTCCGGATACCATGCCGTATGCAGTATTAAAAGCATAGTAATCCGCTACGGAAACGCCAGACCGGATTGCTGCGTAATACATCACAATAGTACCCGCAAGAGAAATCCCTGTACTGATCACAGCATTTATTTTAATAAATACAGGAGGATTATATTTAAGTTTTGCTTCTTTGGCATATAAATCTCCCCATCTTGCAAAAGCCCTTTTCTCAGCCCCTGAAAGCTTTATTTTCTGGACACCAGTGATCATAGCGTATGTCATTCCATTTTCTTTTCCTGCAAGCTCCATCTGTCTTCTGGAAATTCCCATCTGTACCAGGGAAGAAATAACAGAAAACGCAACCGTCACCGCTACAATAGTCAGCGCCGGTGCCACAAGTGCCGGAGCAAACGCAAAAATCTGTGAGATATAGATAAGGGAAAAAACGGAAGTAATCCCTGTTGTAAATACGGTAGATACCAGCATATTGCAAAGTGAGTTGATCTGGCTGGCACGGCTGGACAACTCACCTGCGCTGTACTTTCTGAAAAAACCTGCCGGAAGGGACATTACCCTCATCATGGTTGCAGCCTCTACAGACAAGCTCAGCTTCGTTTCCACCCTGGCAGTTACCATCGCACTTACTGCCTCAAAAAGCAAGCTGCTTATTGCAGTGCACACCATAAAAACCGAAATTGCAAAAAACAGCTGCATGCTTCCAGAAGGCAGAACCTCCGAAAAAATAAGCTGGTTGATCTTCGGTGTCAGCATCCCCACAAAAGTCACTGCAAGTGCGGCAAGAACCATCATCCCGTAATCAGCCCCGGAAAGTGTCTCCATTATGTATTTCGCCAGAGAAAGGATTCCCATCTTTTTCATGGGAAAAGGTTTATAAAATGCAAGGGCCTCTTTTTCAAACAAATCTTCATTTCCATGGGTTATCTTTCTTCTTTTTCCAGCTTCAATGTCATAATAGCTGTAACCAGACACTTTTCCGGGAAGAAGAGCTACGATCTTTCCGGTTTCTTTCATAACGCCCAGCATGGCACCAATTGCATCCTTATACCAGCCTTTTTCCAGATAAACCGTGCGGCGCATGATTCCATAGGGGCGCATAAGGTATTCCAGCTGTTCATTCATATCCTCAATGGAATCCGGAACCTCCCTGCTTTTTACATGGTAAAATTTCAGGATCTCATCGATTTCATTCTTGGCAACAATACGGTCGTCATTCAGCGAGGCAAGCACCTTCTCCCCCATAACGGCACCTGCCATTTTCACAAAAGAATCTGCGAAAGCATCGTCATCGCTCTGCTTTCTAAGTTTTATCTGTTCGTCAAACCAGCCCAATGCTTCCGCCTCCTATTCATTTGATACCAGCATAGTGTACATTCCGCCGGCTCTCATAAGTTCTTCATGTGTTCCACGCTCCACGACTCTGCCTTCATCCAGCACAATGATCTCATCGCAGTCCCGGATGGTAGAAAGTCTGTGTGCGACCACAATACAGGCAACACCTCTGTCCTTTATAGATTTCACCACATTGTATTCTGTTTTTGCGTCAAGTGCACTGGTGGCTTCATCCAGAATAACAATGGTAGGATCCTGTGCCAGAACTCTGGCAATTTCCATTCTCTGGCGCTGTCCGCCTGAAAAATCCTTTCCACCTTCTGTCAGCCTGTACTGATAACCTCCCTCACGCATCATAATATCATCGTGAAGTTGTGCATCCCGTGCAGCCAGGATCATTTCAAAATCTTCGATGGAATTGTCCCACATTTTAATATTGTTCGCTATGGTGTCCTCAAACAGGATAATGTCCTGATCTACCACAGCCAGGGAACCGGTAAACACATTCCGGTCTATCTCTGATATCTTTTTACCGTCAAAAAGGATTTCGCCGCTCCATGGGGCATACAGACCTGATATCAGTTTGGACAAAGTGGATTTGCCGCAGCCGGAAGGTCCAACAAAAGCGACTCTGCTGCCCGGCTTCAGGGACAAATTGAAATCCCTTATCAGCGGCTGGGCAAGCCTGGAGTAGCCGAATGTGACATTTTTCAGTTCAATGTGACCGGATAATTTTCTGTACTCCTCTTCCGGACTGGATTCTGTTTGCAACAGGCTTTCCGAATGATTTTTCAAACAGGCTTCAGGCTCTTTCCCATCTGCTTTTCCCCATATAACGTCTTCCGGATAATTCATAATATCCTCGACACGCTCCATATCCGTACGCATTTCCTGTAAAGTCTGACCTGCTGCGATGAGACTGGCTGCCGGAGCCATAAACGAATTCAGAAAGCCTTGAAATGCCAGGATCATACCCACAGTAAACCTTCCCTGCATTGCAAAAAACACTCCTGTCATCAGAACTGCTGTGTTGCACAGAGTACTGATAAGCCCGGGAAGAAGTCCCAGCACACTGTTCAGTTTCCGGAATTTTACTGCTCCTGTATTGGCTCCGGCCTGATAACCTGCCCATTTTTCAAAAAAGCCATTTTCTGCGCCGGTAGCCTTAATGGTTTCGATCATCTCAATACCAGCCACGGCTGCACCTGCAAGTTTGCCTGCATTTTTCAGCTGGACACGGGCAATGTTTACCCTTTTTTTCGATATTATGTTAGAAAGAAGCAGATTCAGAAATACAGAGGTTACACCCATCAGCGTAAGAACAGGACTGTACCTTATCATAACCACCAGATAAAAAATCATCATCAGCGAATTCAAAACCAGCGGCGCAAACGTATTCACTAGCCCTTCTGCAACAGAAGCATTGGTATTCTTGCGTACCTGAATATCCCCTGCCATGCGCTGTGAAAAAAATTCTACAGGCATTCTCAGTATTTTCCACATAAAGGTGGCATTTCCAACCATATCCAGCTTTCCATTGATCTTCAGGGAATATACCTGCTGAATCCACATAACAGTCAACTGTACCACTCCCATGAGAATCATTCCTATGAGAAAAGGAAATACCCAGTCCGGATTCTCTCCGGTCAGCAGCCGATCCATAAAAATACGGGAAAAAGCAGGATTTATAATGCCGATCAAGGAAGAGATCAATGTAGTAAGGACAACAAATGCAATCGCTGTGCCTGTGCCTTTTAAGCGTCTTTTCGCATAACGAAGTACAGAGGCTGGCTTTCCTCCTGGCTCAAAATTCTCAGAAGGCTCAAACTGCAGACTGATTCCGGTAAAAGCTTCATCAAAAGCCTCCATTGAAACCGCATAGGTTCCTTTGGCAGGATCATTTATAACAGCTTTATTTCCTCGAAAGCCATCCAGTACCACGAAATGATTAAAATTCCAGTGGATGATACAGGGAAAACGACCTGTTTTCTTCAGATCTTCCGGTTCATAGCGGTATCCTTTGGCTGTAAGCCCATAGCTTCTTGCAGCTTTCAGTACGTTTTTTGCACTGGAACCGTCACGGGATACGCCGCAATCGAAGCGAACCTGCTCCAATGGAATCCACTTCCCATAGTAGGCAAGTATCATGGCAAGACTTGCTGCACCGCATTCCAGAGCCTCCATCTGCATGACTACAGGAACCTTCGCCACCCCTTTTGTGATCGGCTGTTTTACTTTTTTCTCAGCACTCATTATGGTCACCTCAATTTATTACAAATGACATAGGTGACACCCGGTTCGTAACAAGCTCTACCTTGTAGATTCCGTCTGCCAGCCCTGTATGGATGGTTGCTGTGTATACGCTTTCATCCACTGCAAAAGCAGCACTTTCCAACTGTTCCTCTTTTAGCTTCACAGGGATTTCGGATATCTCCGCAATTTCATATTCTTTCCCATCTATATACACTGGAGTTCCTTTTTTGACATTCCGGATATCTGTTTCTTTTATATAACATGTGATTTTTCCTGCTTTTGCAGTTCCCACAGTCTCTGTTTTTGTATCAAGATGACCGAATATCCCCCACACGCACACCCCGGCCAGCAGTATGATGACAGCCGCCAGAATCATCCATATGCCCGGGTTTGCCACCCGGATATAATCGTTCAGCTGCTCCGGGGAGGAAATCCGGTCCAGACTTTTTTTCCGAAATATCTGATCACTCATAACCTGCAGCCTCCTTTTTGCTTATAGTTATTATCTTTCATTTGTCTTGCGTCCCCGCTTTAACTCTATCCTGCATCTCTGTTTTAACTCTATCCTGAAAGCGATTTCTATATACACAATTATTTCCGTCTGTTAATATACCCAAGTTCCCAGAATGCCACTGCACTTGCGGCAGCCACATTTAAGGAATCCACACCGTGAGACATGGGAATTTTCACTGTATAATCGCAATCTGCAATCGTCTGTGAGGAAAGCCCGTCTCCCTCTGTTCCGAGAACAATAGCCAGCTTCTCTTCTGCTTGAAGTGTCTGGTTGTCAATTCCCACAGAGTCATCACGCAATGCCATGGCAGCTGTTTTAAACCCCATATTTTTCAGCAGCTGCATTCCCTCTCCGGGCCAGGCAGTTTTTTTCAAAAGTGTTCTGCATTTTAAATCCATTTTCCAATTCCGTTTTCGTTATTTATTCTACTTGTAATTGTAAGAGAATATGGATGAAAATGCAATATATTTGTCCTCAACAGGCAGATTTTTAGAAAAATACAAAAAAAGCCCCGAAAACCTTATAATCACTGTGAAACGTAGTGTTTATAAGGCTTTCAGGGCCTTTAAATACTTAAATT
>NZ_JADNDC010000026.1:0-53278 GCF_015551645.1 Ruminococcus sp. D54t1_190329_F1 | reverse complement strand
AAAAAAGCCCCGAAAACCTTATAATCACTGTGAAACGTAGTGTTTATAAGGCTTTCAGGGCCTTTAAATACTTAAATTCAGACTTATTAAAATAATAGAAAGAAAACTTAAGTTAATGGATTATTTACCCATCTGCTTTGCGAAGTATTTGTGAACAGGCTTTATTTATATGGATTTGCGCGGTTCTGCCCATAAAGCTTACGCAAATTTGACGCAACTTACTGAATAAACTGGGGGTTCTGAACTTATTCTAATTCGGAATGGATCCGGCTCTTTTTTTCATGCCTACCAGCCAAACGCATCACGAATCAGTGCCCCCGTTTCCCCGTCTATGTAAAACAGTTCCTGTTCGTCCGGGGAATCTTTCCACTGGTAAGGGCAGCGAAAGCTCCAGACAGGTCTGTATGTGATTCCGTCTGCGGTTTCATCAATATAGTATTCCAAACATATTTTTGTAACTGGAATCGTGGTGGATTCTGTTTCCTCCGCAGTGTCCTGTTCCGTGAAGAGACCAATTTGGCCTTCTTTTACATATTGTTCCACTGACTTCATAATTTCTTCCATTGGAAGCATAGTAACTGTTTCTTCCACTTTCAACTGAAGCGGAATCGGTATGTTGAAATAACAGTCTTCAGGCGCAGGGCCAAAGCCTGCAGTTTCCAGATAACCATGCTGAGAAAGCCCGCCCACCGGGATCCCATTCAACAGAATCTCTGTATCGTAATAATCATATCCCTCCGTCATGTTGCTGATTGATTTTCTTACATACTGCTGTTTCCGGATCATATTTCTCATTCGCTCCCGTAGCATCTGAAGGATTTTCTGAGTCTGTTGTTTCCTGTGTACTCTCTTCCGTAGAATCCGAAATGGGTTCTACACCAGTATCTTCCGCCTGCATCTTTCCTTCTTTTCTGTATTTTTCTATAATATCCCGTACTTCATCATTTAACGGAAGGGTTACTGTAAGGGTCTGCGGCGTATATCCTCTGTAAGCATCCTCCGCAGGCAGTGCATAAGCCAGCATTCCTTCTGAATCTGTAAAAGAACCAGTTTTAAAAATCTTTCTGAAAGCTTCATCATCTTTCCAGGTGTAATAGATCCTGCCGTTATAATCCGGATATGCCTGAATGGTCATGGAAACCTCTACCTGGGAATCTTCATTTAATATTTTCTCTGTCAAAGCATCATCATACAGGGTAATATGTCCATAATAGAGATCTTCCCCGTCTATCTTATTCAAAGTTGCAAGTGCATCTTCTCCATTCACTGTCGCATGGTCACGGCAGCTGAGCGTATAATTCTCCACCGCCCCGGAAGGATCTCCAAGAAAGCTGAAACCGCTGCCATCAAAATACGCTTCTGTAACAGACAGCATAGACTGGTTCCAATCCCTCTCCTTTGGCGTTATATGATAAGAAGTCACATCTTCCACATTTTCTGCAGTTGAATCAGGTTCTGTGACAACCATTTGAACAGCTTCCTGTTCTGTAACCCCCTGCTGCTCCAGTTCTTTGTGAAGCCATCCAAGTTTTGTTGCAAGTACGCCGGTGCTGACGCCTAATACAGCAGCCACAGGAAGAAGAATCCGGATTATTTTTTTCTTATTCCCTGAATTTTTTGATCTTCCTTTATCTGATTTTACAATTAGATTCTTCGTGCTGCTCATTCTCTCATCTGGAGAATCCAAAATTCCCTTCAGAACATCTTCCATAGCTTTATCAATATTGTCCGGTATCACAGTTTCTTCTTTTAAAATTTTTCTGATTTCTTTTTCATCCATAGTCTTCACCTCCTGATCACCTTTTTTAATTTTGCTCTTGCCCGGGAAAGTTTGGTTGATACGGTGTTGTTGTTCATTTCAAGAAGATTACCAATTTCCTTTACGGAAAATTCATCAAAATAATAGAGTTCCACGATTTTCCGGCTTTCTTCATCCAGACATAAAAGCAATTGTTTCCATTCGCAGAGATCCAGATCTTCACACTGTACACCTTCTGAGAAATTATCCAGTTCCGCGTCATGGTTCTTTTGACGGAGAATGTCTTTGCATTCATTTATCAGAATCCGCATCAGCCAGGTTTTAAAATATTTCACTTCCCTTAATCCCTGTATCTTTTCATAACAGGACAGGATCGTATTTTGCAGTGCATCTGCAATGTCCTGTTCGTTCCGAAGATAAACCCAGGCAGCTTTATACATGCTCTGCTTATTTATCCGGATCAGCTGAACGAACGCTTCTTTATCTCCATTTTTAGCAGCTGTTACCAAAGCCTCCATTTTATTCCCCCTTTTTGTTTTTATAACTATTAGACTTAAAATATGGGAATTTGCTTTCAAAAATTTTTTATTTTTACAAAACAAGACACAGGCAATCGAAACTTGACTGTCTGTGTCCTTTTTATATCTGACTATCATTCTTAAATGTTATTTTGTACAGCAGTTCAACCCTTTCGTTTACATCTGCCTTCCCTGATATTGCACTGTCAATACAAATACTTTTTTCTTGTTTTCATCAACTTTAAAAATAGCAATATAATTGTCAATGATCAGCTGTTTATATTCTTTTCCGGCATAGCGGCCTACCAGACGGTCCTGGTGCGATTTTGGAAACAGTTCCAGCTTTTTTATTGCCTGCCAAATCCGATCCGTCTGTTCTTTTGCAGTTTCAGGTGACAATCTTTCAAGTGCAATATAAGCATAAATATCATGAATATCCCGGTACGCTCTTGGATACAGCATTACCTCATATTTATCCATAATATTTCTTGTTGAGCTGTTCCATTGCACTTTCTAATGAAATCGGCTCTGCTCCTTCTGTGACTTCCTGTTCTGCTTCATAAATTGCCTGATCGATCTTGTTTGTCTGGGCAAAACGTTCATACAGCTCTGAACTCATTACAACTAAGTCACTATATCCATTTTTCGTAATAAATATTGGTTCCTGCTTTTTATGTGCCAGTTCCGATATTTCACTGGTTTTTCTTAAATCTCTAATCGGCATAATTGTTGGCATAATGAACACCTCTCTTTCTTGTGCTATAATTGTATCATAATTATGAGTCGGTGTAAATTCTTATTCTAGAATTTTTGAAAATTATGTATGAACTTCCAGAAATTTTCCGCCTAAAACTCGCACCACAGCCGCAGCTGTGGTGCATTCTTGTCTATTATTTTTTATAACCTTACGACAACTAAAATCTATTCTTAGATCTCGAAATTTTAATTTTTCCGTTTTAGTATTCTGAATCTGAAAAGACTTTACACCTATGCCTAAACATGACACAATCCAGTCAATCATGTTCTCTTCATAATCCTCAAATGTCAAAATCAACATTTTCCCAATATGCTTCACCTCGCAAACGTTTATATCTAATTTCTAATTCAAATGCGCTATACGTGCCATAACTTCTTCCATTGTAATCTGTCTCACAGTTTTAATCCTGCCATCATCTTCCCGTTTCACTATCAGATATATCTTATTATCTTTTGCCTCCTTGCTTCCATTCTGGTAAAAACTTCCATCCTCGTCCATTAGTAAATGAACTTCTTTTCCATGCCACATCCAGCTACCTGTCGCAGAATCGAGGTCTATGCCATTCTGCTTATATTCCTGAATCTTTATTTCTGAATTAAGATTATCTCCTACTACACAGGTACCCTCTGCTGTTTCCACTGCATTTTCAACTGTATCCTTCTGTTCCGCATAATTTGACACCACATCTTCTGTCACTACTGCTGTTTCCGTCGCTGACCCATCATTGGCTTCCGTTACTGTTTCCTCATCGTAAGCAAACATATGAATACTACTTCCCGTTTCTGTATCCACAGCTTCTTGTACATAAGATGATTCTTTTCCAGCCGCTGCTTCCATTTCCTTTGTCCGCTGGTCATATTCTTCCTGTGTAGCAATCCGAACGCCCGTTAATCTGTAATCGTCTTCCCTTACCGTATAGACATCAATTTCACCTTCCGGCATCTGGATCGACTTATAAGTATCCTCAAGCTGTCGGTCAATCAGCCATCTTACGGTTTTCCCCTGATAATACAGTGTATCACTGTCTGCATCATAAGTAACACCGTAGCATTCAAGATAAGCAAGTTCATTACGCATTTCTTCCTTATGCCAGTCGGATAATTTTTCCTTTTCTTCCTCTGTCAGATTGGAAGATGAAGAATCTTCGGAGATAAATACCTTTCCTCCCATATCATATCCGTAAGTCATTGCCTGCACACTGTAGCCGCATACTGCCACAGATAAGGTAGTTCCCATTAATAAAGCTGCAATTTTTCTTTTCATTGTACATCCAACTCCTTTACATTTTTTATTATGTCCATACCATACCATTGAATTTTGTAATGTAATTGGAGTTTATATGTGATTCGTGTGTGATTTATAGAGAAAAGGAAAAACAAACCCCATCACATGTATTACCCATACGATAGCTTGCTCCATGCTGGTCCAAGATCATTTTTACAATATAAAGACCCAATCCGCTTCCACCGGTCTGGCGGTTACGGGACTGTTCCATACGATAAAATGCTTCAAACAAATGGACTAATGCTTCTTCCGGAATAAACACCCCGGTATTTTCAATCTGGCAATATACCGTCTCGGTATCTGTTCCCGGTTTCAGCAAAACTCTGATATGATTTCCTTTTTCTTCCGGCGTATAACGGATGGCATTAAGCAGAAGGTTAGAAAAAACTTTGTCCATCATCACCGGATTCACATCTGCATACAAATGTTCTGGGATCTCCACTTGCAGTTCCAGTTTTTTATTTTCTATCAGTTCAGCCATATCAGCAATCTGCAAGCGGAGCTGTTCTGCTATATCGGTCTTTTGTGTAATAAATTTGTTATTCTCGATCCGTGAAACAGTCAGAAGTTCCTTTACCATGTCTTCCATTTTTTCTGTGGTTTCCAGTGACCGCTGCAAATAGTAATTTCTGTCCCTGTATTCCCCTACTCCCTGCAGCATTCCGGACAAGTGCCCTTTCAATATTGTAATCGGTGTTTTCAGTTCATGGGACACTGCTGAAAAAAATGCAATTCTCTTTTTCTCTATCTTGCGTTCCATTTCGATATCTGACTTAAGCTTTTCATTTGCACTCTTCAGTTCTTCCAATGCTCGTGAGAGGTTTTTGGAAAGCTCATTCAAGCTTTCCCCTAATACTCCTACTTCATCTGTTCTTTTCCCCTGATAGGAACTGTCAAAATCAAGCGCAGCCATATTTTGAGCCAGTTGACTTAACCTAACGATCGGAAATGTCAAATAAAGGGATGCCCCCAGTGCAAACAATATGGAAACTACAATAGCGATTCCAAGGATATACGGCAGTATCTGATATAATATTTCAAGAGCCTGATTGACTGGCTGCATTCCCCCAGAAACAATCATTGTATATGTTTCTCCACCCACTGTAACGCTGTACCGTTTCACTGCTGAATTATCTCCGACTTCTGCAATTCCATCAGCCTGTTGGACGACATCCTCTGTTACGACGTCCGCCTGGCCGATTACTCCCTCTTCATAGGCCGCATTTTCTTCCTGTACGATAGTGGTTTGCTCTGCGCTATTTTCGTGTGTCAATATCATATCACCCATATAACCCTGCTCTACCACACCATTATCCAATACATCTTCTGTCACGGCTGTACTCTCAGCCGGCCATATCCTATTTCCCTGTTCATCCAAAATCACGACTGAAACTTTCGAACCTGCTTCAAACAATTCAATGGCATAAGAAGCTTCATTAATCGTTTCATAAGAATGAATGGTTTCAATCATTTCCTGTGAAACCGAATCAATATCCTTCTGTAGCTGTTTACTATAATAGGTTGGAAGGAATCCTACAATTACCGCATATGTAATTCCACTGGATACTGCCAGTAAGACAGCAATCAGTGTGCAAATTTTTATGGTCAGACTGTTTTTAATTCTCTTTATCAATCCGGTATCCCACCCCTCTTATTGTACTAATCAGATTTACTCCCAGCTTTTTGCGGATATTCTTAATATGTGTATCCACAATTCGCTCTTCCCCATAATAATCTTCTCCCCATACCATATTTAGAAGTTTCTGGCGTGTCAAAACGATTCCTTTGTTAATCAGCAGAACATATAGCATTTCAAATTCTTTCTGTGTTAATTCAACCTCTATCTGTTCTCCCTTTTCTGCTTTACTAATATAAACATGATGCCCCTTCACATCCACGCTTAACGTTTTATAAGAAATCACCTGCAATTCATCTTCTCTTTGTGTCCTTCTCAAGATTGCTGCAATTTTTCTCAATAAAATGGGTATAGAAAACGGCTTGGTGACATAATCATCTGCATTCATATCAAAGCCTTTGATCTGATACGCTTCTTCATCTAATGCCGTAAGCATGATAATTGGTACATTCGATTCTCTACGGATTAATTCACATACTCCAAAACCGTCTATCTTTGGCATCATAACATCCAACAGCACAAGATCAAACTCGCCATTGTGAAATTTTGCAATCCCATCCACACCATCATACGCCAGTGTAACTGCATATCCTTGATCTATCAAATAGTTTTCTAATATTTTCTGAATGTCATCCTCATCTTCAACAACCAATATTCGATACATAAAATCACTCCCCACAATTTCTTTTTAATATTTCCTGTAATTATACATTAGATATATGGAGTTACGATGGAGTTAATAAAAAATATAGAATTATTTTCACACATAAAATCTATATCATTATAATAAAACCATTTTCTTTTCATGGCAATGCGTTTTAATCATTCCGATGTTACAACATAATTGGCTAAGTAATCGGAACACTACTCCAAGATTGATAGTGGTAGTGGTCTTTCCTCCACCTTCCTGCAGACATTCTGGCTTCACACTGCCATTTTTAAAATCATAAATTTTGTTAACGTGTTTTCGTGTATCTCTGTCAATTCCAAGACAATATACCAATGCTTCATGATATACGTCTTTCCATCTGCATTTAGGCAGATATTCCAAATAGAATTCCTTATGTTCTTTGCTCATAAAAGTTATTGTGCGAGCATCCTCGCCAGCTGCGCCTATCGCTGTACTTGCCATATTGATTTCCTCCTTATGCAATTAGTTTTTAAGTTTATAATTTGATTTTTGAAAATTATGGCGATCTGATGAAACCGCTGATAATTTGAGTAACTTCGCTGAAGATTGCAAGCCTTTGCTTTTACTCAGTTTTTCCTTACTCAATACTCAATTTTTGGAGATTCTTGGTGATTTCCAGCGATGCTTGGCGGTATTTAGGACTTTTTTAGAAAAATATAGAAAAAAGCCCCGAAAACCTTATAATCACTGTGAAACGTAGTGTTTATAAGGCTTTCAGGGCCTTTAAATACTTAAATTCAGACTTATTAAAATAATAGAAAGAAAACTTAAGTTAATGGATTATTTACCCATCTGCTTTGCAACTTCCTCAGCAAAGTTCTCTTCTTTCTTCTCGATTCCGTCTCCGGTCTCGTAACGAACGAAGCCTTTGATTGTGATCTTAGCGCCGTTTTCTTTAGCAACCTGTGCTACGTAGTTTCCAACGGACTGTTTTCCGTCTTCTGCTTTTACGTAAATCTGGTCAAGAAGGCAGATCTCTTTAAGCTCTTTCTTGATACGTCCTGTGATCATTCCCTGAATAACCTTCTCCGGTTTCTGGGATTCCTTAGGATCGTTCTGGATCTGAGCCATAAGGATTTCTTTCTCATGCTCGATATACTCAGCACTTACTTCGCTGTCGCTTGTGTAAAGAGGTTTCAGAGCTGCAACCTGCATTGCAACGTTCTTAGCCATCTCTTTAACAGCGTCGTTTACAACATCTGTCTCAACGTCAACAAGAACGCCGATCTTTCCGCCCATATGTGTGTAGGAAGCAACGAAACCGTTCTCCTCTTTCATCTGAGCGAATCTACGGATGTTCATGTTCTCACCGATAACTGCGATCTGAGCTGCAAGAGCTTCTTTAACAGTCTTAGTGGTATCAAGTGCCCATGCCTCTGCAAGGAAAGCATCGATATCAGCTGCTGTAGTTGTCAGAGCCTGAGCTGCAACATCTGCAACATACTGCTGGAATTTCTCGTTCTTAGCAACGAAGTCTGTCTCGGAGTTAACCTCAACAACAACTGCGTTCTTAGCATCGTCAGCAACAAGTGTCTTGCAAAGACCCTCTGCTGCAACACGGTTTGCTTTCTTCTGAGCGGTAGCAAGACCTTTCTCGCGAAGGAACTCTACTGCTTTATCCATATCGCCTTCTGTAGCTGTAAGAGCTTTCTTACAGTCCATCATACCAGCGCCGGTCATCTCTCTTAACTCTTTTACCTGTGCTGCTGTAATAGCCATTTTCATTTCCTCCTGATTGATAGTGTGTTGTAAGGACCTGTCCGTCAGCTGTGGATATGCCTATGCAGGCATAGCTCATTCACAGCTGACGTCCAGAATTTTCACAAATTATTCCTCTGTAGCGAACTCTTCAGACTCAGCCTGGATTTCTCCCTCAGCGTCTGTCTGTCCCTGGTTTGCTTCGATAACTGCGTCAGCCATCTTGGAAACGATCAGTTTTACAGCACGGATAGCGTCATCGTTACCCGGGATTACGTAATCCAGTTCTTCTGGGTCACAGTTAGTATCGCAGATTCCGATAAGCGGAATTCCCAGTGTATGAGCTTCCTGAATGCAGATTTTTTCCTTCTTAGGATCTACTACGAAGATAGCATCTGGAAGTCTCTTCATTTCTTTGATACCGCCAAGGTTCTTCTGAAGTTTATCTAATTCTTTTCTTAAAGCGATAACTTCTTTCTTAGGCAGAACATCGAATGTTCCATCAGACTCCATGGTCTCGATCTCTTTCAGTTTCGCAATACGGCTCTGGATAGTCTTGAAGTTGGTAAGCATACCGCCTAACCATCTCTCATTTACATAGAACTGTCCGCAACGCTCAGCCTCTGTCTTGATAGCGTCCTGAGCCTGTTTCTTAGTACCAACGAAAAGGATATTTCCGCCGTTAGCTACGATATCAGCGATTGCATTATAAGCATCGTCAACCATTCCTACAGACTGCTGTAAGTCGATGATGTAGATACCATTTCTCTCTGTGTAGATGTATGGAGCCATTTTAGGGTTCCATCTTCTTGTCTGATGTCCGAAATGAACACCTGCCTCTAAAAGCTGTTTCATTGAAATAACGCTCATGTCTTTTTCTCCTTTTGGTTAAATTCTTCCGCATGGATCCTTTTCCTCTCGGACCCAGCCTCACACCGCAGGGCACCATCCTGGGAATCTCCATGCGTGTTTGATGGTTTACAACTTTTGCATTATAACATGACAAAACCCTCCGTGTAAAGAGGGTTTTTGCAAATTTTTCCGCTAATTTTTCCGCTATTTTACAGTGAAAGTCCCAGACGACAGCCATGAATGAGCCGGGCTTGCATGAGCGAATTCATGGATATCGGGCGGACTATACCGTATGAGTAAGTAGGACGATAGCCCGAATTACGAATACGGTCGGCAGCTGCAAAGCAGCTGACTTTCATATTCAACAATATCTGCGTAAACAGACATATCCTTTTAGGAGTTTTAGCATTTCAGAGCCGACAGTTCATCAGGCGTCAGTTCCCTGGCCTGGCCTTTCAGCAGGTCATCTGGCAAAGTCAGCGACCCCATAGAAATCCGTTTCAGATAAATTACTTTCTTTCCAACAGCTTCCATCATTCGCTTCACCTGATGAAAACGACCCTCGTGGATTGTCAGAAGAATTTCAGAACACCAGATGCTGCCCTCCGGATCTGCCTTATGTCCTGCAGCATTTGAATTGGCTATCACTGCTCCTGATTCACCTTCGATATTTTTACGGTCAACATTCTCTTCCCATGTTCTGAGAATCTCCAACTTCCCCGGCAAGGTCGGCTCCTCATCTCCAATATCCACACCTAACCGTATCTTCTCTATATCCTCCGGCACCACTTTTCCTTCTGTCACCGCGAAATACGTCTTATCCACATGTTTCTTCGGAGAAAGCAGCTGGTGGGCCAGCTGGCCGTCATCTGTAATAAGAAGCAGGCCTTCCGTATCCTTATCCAGACGTCCTACAGGAAAAAGATTCCGCCTGCCATCCTTTGGCACCAGTTCCAGAACTGTCTTTTCCCTGGTATCTTCTGTGGCACTTACATATCCGGCAGGCTTGTGCAAAAGATAGTACACAAACTCTGCCCTTGCTCCAATATGCTCTCCGCCAAATTCTACCACGTCCGTCTCCGGATCTATTTTCAGTTCCGGTTTTTTCGCTTTCTCACCATTTACCTGAACCATTCCTTTCTGGATCAGCTTCTTCACTTCCGTTCTCGTACCTGCTCCTGAATCCGCCAGAAATCTGTCCAGTCTCACTGCTTTTCCCATTCTTTATAGTAGCTCTCCTTCTTTATTCCTTTTCAAAAACCTCAAAGGATAATGCCCGCTGTGAATCCTCTTTCATAAATTCCGGAACATCCTTCGCCATTATGGACCACGCTGCCTCTGATTCCACTCCGTCAATCACAACCTTCAGGCTGGCCCATTTATCAGCTTCCCTTTTTTCCCAGAATGGCACCATCTGGTAACATCTCAGAACCTTTTTCAGTTCTTCCAGCTGTTCCGGTTGATCGTAAACTACAGGAGAAGAATATTCATTGTGCTCCTCATTCATATAATATTCCACTTCCACAGCGCTCAGCTTCACATCCTCCATAGAGACAGGATACCCTGTTTCCTTCAAAATTCCAACTGTCCTTTTGAACTGCGGGAATACATAAAAGCATGCGGAAAAATAATAGTCTCCGGTTCTGCCAGGCACCATGGCATCAACTGATTCTGCAGATGGTACTCCGGAATACTCAATGTTCAGGCTTGCACATGGCTCTCCGGTCAGCACTTCCGGATCCGCCTCCTCTACATCCTGACGAAATGCATCCACCAACAGCTGTCTCTTTGCCTTATTGTCCTGGAAAAGGGAAATAGATTCTCCTGTAATAAAATCACAGCGCACCTCATCCACATATTTATCATCCAGCTTTAAAATGGAATAGCGCTCAGACTTTAAGGTTCCCTCCGCATATCCCTCTTTATACAAGTTCTTCTGATTCTCTGTGCTGACCATATAAGAGCGATAAACAGTTTTTCCGGATTTCAGGTCATAACGCATCTGAAGTCTTGATGTATCGTTAGAAGAATCCCATATATCGCCGTTCCACAGCGCTCTGTTGTCACTATCTTCTGAAAGGGATCGGCATATAACCTTGTTTTCCTTCACAATCTGCTCCACACATGCATAAATATCAGGACTAATGCCCAGATTATTGCCCAGAAGATCTCCATTCCTATAATATCCGGAATCCTGTGTGGAAATCTTGCCATCTTCATTTATTTCAACGCTATAAGTATTCTCCCATCCACCGCCATCCGTAAATTCAGCTGCAATATTTTCGATTTTATCATAAGAAGGGATATAGTTGTCGTATCCAGTCAGGTCAAATAAGAACATACAGGCCACAAATGCTACACAGGCCCCGCTTACCACAAACTGTATTTTATTGGAGAAAAATTTCCGGAAATCCCTGTAATAAATAATTCCCATTATCCCACCTGAAAAAAGGGTTCCAAAAATCAATCCGAAAATCCACCATACAATTCTGGAATTGTCACTTGGAAGCATATAGAAAATAAGTCCGATTCCAAGTCCTCCGGGAACCACAATCATAAATCTTATGATTGTGCCAACCCATGGAAAAACAAAGGCCATACCGGTTCTTTCGGATTTTCTGTTTACAAATGCATAATATCCAAGAACGCCAAAAGCGATTGTCACCAGAAGCACAATTCCCAGAATGCCACCATAATTTCCTTCTGCATATTTTCCCACAAAGGTGTAGGCAAGGATGACTGGTGACGCCATTTCTCTCAAGCCTTTTATAAAGCCATAGACACCTACACTGCTGGTATAATAAAAGACTTTTTCGTAAAACTGCAGAGTAACAGAAAGCACCGGTCCATAAGCAGCCACTGCAATAAGCAGAAGAGCTCCCATAAGCAGATGGCCGGTAATGCAGATTACAAACACAACCGAAAAATACAAAAGCAGATATAAAAGCAAATGAAATACCATCATCAAAAATGCCAGTTTCATAAGATGAAGGCTGAAAAATCCCCTCATTGCCCCGATGCAGACGGAGAAAAATTCCATTGCCAGATATGGAAGCAAATAATACAAAAGGGACTGCAAAGTCTTATGCCAGAACATTCTGCTTCGTTTCACCGGAAGACTGTGATAGAAATCAATTTTCCGCGGTGAATAAAGATACCAGAACTGGCTGATTCCGTTAAACAATGCTGCAGTTGCCGCAACTGCAAGTCCGGTGAGCATAAATCCATCCTGCCACAGATTTGCATAAAGTGCATTGATCTCACTGGTGGTGTATCCCATTCCAAACCAGTTTCCCAGCATGATCAGCTCTGCCACCGGAAATGCCAGAAGAAATCCGATGGTCACAAAAGCCGGAATCCACATCATGCCTTTTGATGACACCTTCATATATCTGCTAGAATAAATTTTTGATTTCATAGCCTGCCACCTCCGTTTCACTGATAAAAATTTCCTCCAGGGTCAGAGGAAGCACCTCCATAAAGAGAGGATTTTTGGCCTGGATCTTCTCTATGATCTCACTTCTGGTTCCCCGGGCTGTTATCATAAGAAGAGACCCCTGATGCTGCACCTTCAAAACCTGAAGTTCCTTTTCCAGTTCTTTTTCCTGCTGTCTTCCGCTAAGCACACACTGTATCTTGTGAATGTGAAATTTCATGTCTTCCAGATCTTTGGAAAGAAGAATCCCCCCTTTATGCAAAAGCCCGACATGGTCGCAGATATCCTCCAGTTCGCGCAGATTGTGAGACGCGATCACAGGAGTAAATTCCCGGTTCATAATCTCCGACGCAAACAGGCTCTTTACTGCCTGACGCATTACCGGATCAAGTCCATCAAAGGTCTCATCGCAAAACAGATATTTCGTTGCCGCGCACACACCGATGATTACCAGAACCTGTTTTTTCATACCTTTGGAAAAAGTTGCAATTCTGCGATTTTCTTCCAGATGGAATTGTTCCATCAGTTCATGAAAAAACCTGGTTCGAAACTGAGGATAGAAGTTCCGGTAAAAGCGCACCAGATCCATTGCTGTATAATTTGCCGGAAAATAACTGTCATCTGAGATATAGAAAAACAGTTTCTTTGCTTCTTCATTTTCATACACTGGCATACCGTCAATCTGGATTTCCCCTTCATCTGGCCTTATAATTCCAGCCATCATCCGAAGCAGGGTGCTTTTCCCGGCGCCGTTACTGCCCACAAGACCAAACACTTCCCGCACCCCAACATCCAGAGTTGCTTTATTGACCGCTTTGACAGTGCCAAACGCCTTACTGCATTCTTTGACTTCTATCATGGCTTCTCCTCCTTGTAACACTCCCCGATAATATAGATCAGCTCTTCCTCATTCATTCCCATAGCCTTTCCCTTCTGAATCATGGCTTTTAGTTCTTTTGTATAGGAAGCTTTGCTAAGCTTACGCACTTCTTCACTGTCTGCGATAAAATTTCCTGTTCCTTTAACCGGGTAGATCAGTCCCTCCTGTTCAAGCTGCATGTAGGCTCGCTGGATGGTGTTGGGGTTGATCGATAATTCCATGGCCAGCTGCCGCACAGAGGGCATTCTGGAGCCTGGCTCCAGTACTCCCTTCAGGATCAGGTTCCGGAATTTCTCCTCCACCTGCTCGTACAGTGGCCTTCTGTCCTGATAATCTAAAACGATCATAGACAGGCCTCCTCCTTTCTAAGTGTATTAATACGTTTAATACACTTAAGATAGCATATGTGTACTTTAAATTCAAGACGGGAAATTCTTAAATATTTATAAAGTGGAATGCGCCAACAAAAAACCTTCTCACAATCTCCCCTGTTTTTCCAGGATTTTGTAAGAAGGTCTTCTATTTTTCTTAATATATTTGCGATTATATTTTATATCAGCCTCGTACACCCTCGTTTCTGGTAATTCTTATAGCATCTCCAGATACCATAAGTTCCTGCAAAAACAAGAAACAGATTCAGTGCAATTACGGATGTGGCTCCTGTATGATCCAGCATGTACAGCATCACATCACTGACCAGCAGGCTCCAGATATTTGCCCCCATATGAAGAAATACACTGGCAAACAGATTTCCTCTCCATTCCAGGATCAATGCGAAAAGCAATCCCATAATAGTTGCATACACTCCCTGGAGCAGATTCATATGGTAAATTCCAAATGTCAGTCCTGAAAACAGTGCAGCTGTGATCACGCGCATATTATCTCTCATACGAAGAAATACCAGCCAGCGGAAAATAACCTCTTCTGCAAAAGGTGCTGCAATCCCCATCCAGAAAATCAGGCTCCAGATACTTTTCCCCTCGGAAATCAGGGACTGGGTTTCCTGATAAGCTTCCGGATTCAAATATTGCTGAAAAAGACCTACCAGAATGTTTCCATATTGACCAAGAAATGCGCCAATTACAAGAAACCCCAGGATTTCAGGAACAGGAAGGTGACGATCAGCTGCAGGATATAATATCCCGGTTTCTTTTCTTCTTGAAAAATCGCCCCGATACAACAATATGCAGGGAACTGCAGCCAGAATCCCTGTCAGACCAGTCAGCATAAGCACATGCTGGTAATATGCACTCATATCTTCGCCAGTCCGCTGCACTAGAAAATATAGTCCCAGATAGGAGACAAGCTGGGAAAGCACAAAATGGATTCCCACCGGATACAGACACTTCCATGCCAAAACCGGCATTTTCTGTTTTCTTCTGGGGCTCAGGCGAAAAAATCCAGTATTTCCTCTGCCGAATTCACAATTTTAAAAGGATGGGCATTTTTCAGTTCTTCTTCGGTTCCGTACCCATAGGAAACTGCAATGCATTCCAATCCGGCGCGTCTTGCCCCAAATACATCATGCTCTTTATCACCCACCATGATCACCTGGTCACGGTGTTCAGAAAGTCCCAGCCGCTTCAGAGTTTCCTCGATCACCTCTGTCTTATTGGTTCGTCTACCCTCAGGCTCACTTCCAACCATCTCGTCAAAATAAGAATCAATATGGAAATATTCCGCAACAAGCTTCACAAAATTCTCTGGTTTGGAAGATGCAATGGCAAGTTTGTATCCTCTTTGTTTCAGTCCGGATAACATTTCCGGAATGCCGGGATACAGTTCATTCTCATAAATTCCCACCGGCGCATATCGTTCTCTGTAAATCTCAACTGCCTTTCTTGCCGTTTCTTCGTCAATTCCCGCATATTCCTGAAACTGCTCCAAAAGGGGCGGTCCCACAAAAACGCGCAGCTTCTGAAGATCTGGTTCTGGTTTTCCTACCTTCTCCAGAGCATATTGTACGGATTTGGTAATTCCCTCCCCGGAATCGGTGAGAGTTCCGTCCAGATCAAATAAAATAGCTTTGTACATCTGTGTTTTGCCTCCTGTACCGTCATGTAATTTTTGTCATTGATTTTTCAAGTCTTTCGCTATATGGGTGTTAATTATAACATCATTTCTTTATAACGTCCAGATGGCAAAATCTTAGTTAATGGTTACCATTCACTCCATGACCAGTAACAATTGATGCACACTTTCAAAACTCCCATATAGGCATATGCACAATTCTTCTCCCATCTATTACAGCAATCACCTTCACAGTATTTTCCTTCGCTGTAATCGGCTGGTCAAATATAAGGGTATCCCCCTTCTGGTGCCAGAAAATCTCATCACCATTTAGGTTCAAAGACAGAATTGTAACATCCTGCTCACCGGTAGTTCTTATAACTTGTATTTCAGGATATTCATTTACAGGGACTGTTTCTTCGTGTACAAAACGTATTGTGCCATTTTCATTATCATTTATGTTATTGTTTTTATTTATGTTTTCATTTTTTTCTCTATTTTCATCATTTCTGTTATAGAATCCAAGTCCATGAGATGTCTTTGCCATTCCGACTGCTGTAAAAACCGTGCCGGCCCCCGTGAGCTTCAAGTACTCACTGGTATTTTCTTTTTTGGAACTTTCCGTAATTTTTGCTTTGGCCCTATTCTCTTTTTTCCGATCAGTATTCTTTGTTTCTCTGGCAGTAATCCTGCTTTCACTTATATTTTCATCTGCTGCGGTATCTTCTGACTTTTCTTCTTTGCTTTTTGCTCTATTCTTCTCTACACGGGGAGTCTTTTTTGTAGTATTGCTTTTAGACTCAGTTCCATTGTCAATGTTGTCTGCATTTATATTCGTTTTCTTATTCTCTGCGTTTTTGTTTGCCGGTGAGGCTGCCGTGACACTGTTTTCTTTCTTTATTTCTTTCTTGTTTTCTTTTGGTCTTCTCTCAGCACCCGCAGCTTGAGGTTTTTCCCAGCCCTCCTCATCACCTGTGTTGTCACCGTTCTCTGTTTTCGACAAGCCAGCTCCTGCGTTGCTATTATTATTGTTATTATTCCCGCTGTTGTTATCGTTACTGCTGCCGCTATTATGACTGTTATTATTACCGTCATTTTCTATGTCATTACTGCTAGTACCGCCATTCGCGCTGTCACTATTGCGGTTGTTATTACTCTCATTACCATTACTGCCCCCATTTTCTTTCTGCTCTGGCTCCGTAGTTTCCTGATTTCCTTCAGCCTCCTCCCAATTATCAAATATACCTTCATCAGCACCAATATCGATATCAAATCCTCCAAATTCCCCACCATAAGTGTAAAGTATACCAACTTTGGTAATAAGTAAAATCACTGTCACCATCAGATAAATTCCAGGTTTCCGAAAGTTATTCCAGATGCTGTGCGAATATATACCTCTTCGATTTGAATTTTTCGCAATTTTTCTCCTTATGCTTCTCCATCTTTTCATTTTCCCTCACCTGTTTCACTTTCCATCTGTTTTTCCCAGATTTCAACGCTCTTACAATCCGTCCCATCTGCCTTACTGCTTCTGTATAAAACATAAAGTCTCCTGCTGGAATTCTTCTGACCTCTTCGCAAAAGGAACAGTCCATATTTCCCATACCCTTCTGCAAATTCCGGCGCATACAAAAGCAGCTGCTCATAATACACGGCGGCCCGTTCCCACTCTTTCTGAAGTTCCGCATTTACCGCCAATAATAAAAGCAATTTTCTCTGCTCTTCATCTTTCGTATATTCTTTTTGCAGTTTTTGCAAAGCACTTTCTGCATGCTCGCATTTTTTAAGAAGAAATTTATCTGCTTCTTTGTCTGTACTTTTTTTATCCGCTTCTGCTGCAAATTTCTTTGACAACGAAGAAGACTCATTTTCCTCTATCTCGTAATATCCTTTCGTTACTTCTGCCAATGCACTTTCGAAAGCTGCCTGCTGCTCTGATCCTGCAAGAAATACACCTGCAGCCAGCAAAATCCCCGTAGTTCCAATCACCACCGCTGCATTTTTTCTGGCAAGCCCTTTTCTTTTTCCTATACCAGAAAGCATTTTTCTTGCCTGTGCCGCATTATCAAATCGTCTTTTCCCCTGAGGCCGGGTACATTTATAGAGAAACAAAGCAAATCCCGGAACTTTCCACAAAACAGATAACCAGTTTTTTCCTGCCAGCGCCTGTAATGTTTTTCCCAAAGCATAAAGATCACTGGAGCTGTTTACTTTTCCCTCATATTGTTCTGGAGCTGCAAAGCCTTCTGTTCCCATACAGATCCGCTGATTTTCTCCAAATCCAAACACCGCGCTCCCAAAATCCACCAGATACAATTTGCCCGAATCTGAAAGCATAAGATTATCCGGTTTCAAGTCCCCATAATATACCGGCGGCTTTTGCCCATGAAGATATTCCAGAACTGCAAGCACAGTGTCTCCGTAGGAAAGAAGCTCATCCGCTGCAAAAACATGTCCCTCCTTTAACATCTGTCCAAGGGACTTTCCACGAATATATTCCATGATCAGATAACAGTGATTTCCATTTTCCACATAATCTACCATCCGTGGAATGGATGGATGTTCCAGAAGCCGCAGCAGTCTGGCTTCACGCTTTTTCTCAAGGGGAAGTTCTTTTACTGCCCAGTAATTTCCAAGCTCCATATCCCTGGCAAGGTACAAATGCCCCTCCCCGCCTGCGCCCACCTGCTCCAGGATACAGTAACGCATTTTCAAGATCATACCTGTAAGATTGATGATAATCACCTCTTTTTCATAAAAACATGTAACTATTTTCAATAACAAAAATGAGACAAAACACGCTTCAAGGTCTGACGCAAGCACAGGCTTTAGAGCGTGTTTGAAAAAGGCTTTCTGCAAGATGTGCGTCACAATTTGTGGGAGATTTCGCCCGGATGAGGGCGCCGTAGTGGGCTACGGCAACTGAATTCGGGTGAAATCTCCCGCAAAGTGGGGCGTGCAGATTGCGGGAATGATTTTTCAAACAGGCTCTAGCTCGTTGTCTGCATAAATTAAGTGAATACTGTCGGCGATCTCCGGCAAATGATAAATATAAATAAGATAAAAAATTAGTGATTATGAAATGTCCGCTATTCCGAAACGCGATTGAAAAAGCTTCGAATCAGACATTTAAGAATGTAATTAGAATTATAACATTTAAAGTCCACTGTGAAAAGCACTTTATAAAAATTTTATAAGTGCTTTTCACAATCTCAGATTAAATCTGAATCGTCCTTCCCAGTTCTGCGGACGTTCTGTGTGAAATGGAAATAACGGTACGATCCTTTGCCACACGTTTCAATGCGGCCAGAACAGCTTTCTCTGTCTCCGCATCCAGGTTTGCAGTGATTTCATCCAGAAGAAGCATTTGGGGCTCTGCCACTGCAGCCCTGGCGATGGATAACAACTGCCACTGTCCCTGGGAAAAAATCTCCGGGGTGCAATAAGTATCGTAACCATTTTCCAGACTCTCAATCGCCTCTTTTAAACCTGTAAGCTCTGCAACAGCCTTTACCTGACGATCCGAGATCCGGTCATCATATAATGTAATCTGGTCGCGCACCGTTCCAGGTACCATGTGAAAGGTCTGCTCTACATAACCGAAAAGTTTACGTCTGTCTCCTGCTTTCACAGCGGTTGCCAGAATGCCGTGGATCAGCACATGTCCCTGATCAGGTTCATAAAGCCCAAGAAGGAGTTTTAATATAGTACTTTTTCCTGCACCAGTTCGTCCAAGAAGAGTTACCTGGTCGGTATCCATCACCTTGAAATTCAGATTTTCCAGCACCACATGCTCATCATAGCCGAAGGTTACATTCTGGAATTCTACAAACGGCAAACTATTACTGTCAGAAGCTCCCAGTCTGTGCCTTTCTTCCATATCAGCCATCGCTTCCTTTCGGCTAATCTTTTCATTTCTGTTTTCTTCTATTTTTGTTGCCGGATTATTCCAGGTTTTCTCGGTATCTCCATTC
Source organism: Ruminococcus sp. D54t1_190329_F1 (assembly GCF_015551645.1). Taxonomy (NCBI): domain Bacteria; kingdom Bacillati; phylum Bacillota; class Clostridia; order Eubacteriales; family Oscillospiraceae; genus Ruminococcus; species Ruminococcus sp. D54t1_190329_F1. The sequence goes on along the minus strand of NZ_JADNDC010000026.1, from coordinate 33,783 downwards.
TCCTGTGCGCCATTTTCTTTCTCCTCCAGCCCAAAGAATTCATTAATCCTATGGATTCCAGCTACCGCGGACTGGATGGTCTGAATCTCCATTCCAAGACTTTCCACCGGCGAAAAAATCTGTGAAATATAGTTGATCACAGCCACTGCAGTTCCCGCAGACATTCCAAAAAACGTGAGCACCATCTTATTTCCAGATGCTGAAAGCAGCATCACAGCTGCAACCACGACTGCATTTAAAATCAAGATCACCGGTGAATATACTGCATCATAAAAATTGGTTCTCTCCATTGCCTGGTAACTTTCACCGATGTAAGTGTCGTAACGCTCTTCCATATATTTTTCCCTGCCAAGGCAATGGATGGTACGGATATTATGAAGGGTTTCCGGCACATGTCCAGAGGCTCTTCCCACAGCCTTACGGTTTTCGATCTGGGCTGCCAGCATGTTTTTCTGCACATGTCTGGTAAACCAGAAAAGAAATGGCAGTATTACAAGAAGCACCACAGCGAGACCCTTATTTTCAAACCAGATCACCACCAGAATACTGATAATCTTGCAGGCGTCAGCAAACATACTGATGATCCCTGAGGTAAAAAGATTTTCCACAGTATCTACATCACCAACAAAGCGTGAAGCCAGAGTTCCAGGTTCCAGCCCTGTCAGTTTGTCAGAAGTAAGGCATATGAATTTTTCCATAAGGCTGCTTCTAAGTGCATGTGTGATTTTCTGCCCAAATACGGTAAGCAGACCTTCCCTGGCAGATTCCATGAATCCGGTAAGTGCAAGCATTGCAAAATAAAGGAAAATCACCCAGAATGTCACGGCTTTTCCCGTTGTGACTGTATCTACGATTTTTGCCAGGATCAGCGGCGGGATAAGAGCCGTTACCACTGCGCCTGCTACAGCAAAGACAATACCCATAGACAGCCATTTCTGCTGCAGAACTGTTTTCCAGATCACACCTTTTACCTGTCTTTTTTTCGCTTTTGCAATTTTCCCTTTTCCCTTGTTTTCTACCGGAAAAACATTTGCATCTGACCTTCTGCTCTTTTCCAAAATCATATTTTCTTCTGATTTCACGTTGTTCTTATTTCTGTCTGTCTTCACTCTCTGCACCTCCTTCCTCAGTAAATAATTTCTTATACTCCGGTACCTTCACAAGTAATTCTTCATGCGTACCCACCACTGTTTTTCCATCTTCCATCCAGATGATCTGATTCATCTGCGGAAACAGATACAGACGGTGGGAAATCAGCAGCACAATATTCTCTTTCGCCTGTGCTTTCAAATTGGCAAAAATCTGTCTCTCGGTGCTCTTATCCAAAGCCGAAAAAGGATCATCCAGAACCAGAACTGGCTTTTTGTGGCAAAGAGTTCTTGCAAGAGCCAGACGTTTTCCCTGTCCGCCCGAAAGACGTACGCCACCATTTCCTACCAGAGTCTGTAAACCATCATCCATCTCATTTACTTCTTCTGCCATGCAAACCATTTTCAGGAAATCCTCTGTCTTTTTCTGTTCACCCATAAGCACATTGTTTTCCACGCTGTCGTTAAACAGCTCCGGATCATGACCAAGATAGCCTATGATATTCGTCTGCCAGGATTGGGGCATATTCTGAAGCTCTTTGCCATCCACAAGAATCTGACCTTCATATGGATACTCGCACAAAAATACTTTTCCCAAAGTAGACTTTCCGCAGGCCACTGGTCCGGTAATTCCGATTATCTGCCCTTTTTCAGCCTTGAAGGAAATATCCTTCAGAATCTGTTTCCCATCCGGATAAGCAAAATTCAGATGACGGACCTGCAATTGTTTTACGTTCCTGTAACGAATTTCTGACTGGGCTATCTCTAGCTGAGATAGTTCCTTCTGCGACAATGTTTCTTCTGCATGTTTAGCAGACACATTTTCGATCTTTTCCACTTTCCCATTTTCCAGAATTCCAGACACATTTTTCTCACTCTTTGGAATTTCTTCCTGCTTTGTCAAAAGCGGCTTAATACGCTTCCAGGAAACCTGCGCCTTGTGCACCGCATTAAACAGCTTCGCTGCACTGGAAGATTTTACTGACAGCTTCACAAAGCATGCCAGGAAAGTGGTAAAAGATGCAATGTTCCATGTGCTCCAGCCAGTTCCCAGAACATTTTTCTGCCCAAAATACAGGATAAACAGCACACCAGCCATGGAGATGATCCGGTACAGCGGAGGCATGATGGAATTCCAGATATTCGCCTTTATGGCTGACTTTTCGTAGGAAGTAAGATTCTCTTCATATACCTTTCGGCGCTCCTCTTCACATCCAAAAACACGGTATGTAATAGCATTTTCTGCCCGTTCCAGAATAGCTGTACTTAAATATCCTGACTGCTCTTTGTATGCAGCACCAGTTCTCTGGATCATCTTTTTCATCTTCTCCGCCGTCATATAGGAAATCGGCGGAAAGATCATGCAAAGCAGGGCAAGCCTGAAATCATACCACAAAAGCATTCCGGCATAAGCAGCCAGGGCAACCCCTGTATCAAAAATCTCCGTAGTGAATTTGCGCATTCCCTCTACGCAGTCATCCACATCCAGGATTGCCTTGGTCATAATGCTTCCCTCGCCCTCTTCCCGAAGGCTTGCACGACTTTTCCGCACCAGACTGGCGTACAGGATTTCTTTCATTCTTCGATTTACATTGTTGGCAAAACGCCGCACATAAAACCGCTTGATATATCTGGCAGTCTGGACAATTGCAATGGCGGTCACATAGCCCAGTACCAGAACCAGCATATCCGAAAACTGGTCAGCCCCTTTCAGGATATCCACCAGGCAGCCGGTCATTTTCCCCTCAAACCAGGGACCTGCCAGAAGGCCGATATTATAAATCAAACCGGAGATAGTCACTGCCAGAAGCACTTTCCATTCTTTCAGAAAATAGGAAAACACCCTGTCCGGCTGAAAATTTGTATGATGTTTCGCTTTCATCTGACATTTCCTTTCTGCCTTAGAGCGTGTTTGAAAAAGCATAACGATACAAAAAAGGAGCCGCTCACTTCCAGCTTTTCCAGAAAGTGCCGCAGCTCCATACCACAGACTATAGCATATTTCAAACACGCTCTAGCCCCTCATAATCTGCTTATTATTTTATTACATCTTATCCGGTGCCTCGAATCCAAGCAGATCAATACTTGTCTCAAGCACTCTCTTGGTCAGCTGCAGAAGACGGATATAGGATTCCTTCTGCGCCTGATTCTCTTCGCTGAGGATCTTGGTCTCATGATAAAAGCTGTTGAATGCATTGGAAACCTCATAAATATATGCACAGATTTTATGCGGAGCTTTTTCCTCAAATGCACTCTCGATCATGCTTCCAAATCCACTGAGCTGAAGCATCAGGTTTTTCTCACTGCTGTTAGATGCCGGAAGTATCTCACCTGCTTCAAGGTTTCCGCCTGCTTCCACATAACGGTTCAGGATGGATTTGATACGAACGATTGTATAAAGGATGTACGGACCTGTATTTCCCTCGAAAGAGGTGAAGCGGTCTACATCAAAAATATAATCCTTGGTAGCCTGATTGGAAAGATCGCCATATTTAATCGCTGCCAGACCTACAATCTTAGCAGTATCTCTTGCATCTTTATCACGGACACTTCTGTTCTCTACGATCTTTGTGAACATTTCCTCATCAATATCGGCAATCAGGTTCTCAAGGCGCATAACACCGCCCTCTCTTGTTTTGAACGGTTTGCCATCTTTTCCATTCATAGTACCGAAGCCAAGGAAGGAAAGCCTTGTGTCTTCTTTCACAAGACCGGTCTTTCTTGCGCAGCGGAAGACCTGAATAAAATGAAGCTCCTGACGTTTGTCAACAACGTAAAGGATCTCATCTGGCTGGAACAGCTTCATACGCTCTACAATTGTGGCAAGGTCTGTAGTAGTATAAAGAGATGCTCCATCTGATTTCAGAAGCATACATGGCGGGATTTCCTTGGTATCGGTCTCTTCTTTAACGTCTACAACAAGCGCTCCCTGATCCTCATATGCAAAGCCTTTTTCCTTCATCATCTCTACCATGTCCGGAATGTAAGGCTGCGCATCAGACTCTTTTTTCCACAGATCAAAGGATACGTTCAGATTCGCATAGTTTCTCTTAAGGTCTGTAACAGAAACACTCATAATGTGGTTCCAGAGAGCCATGTACCCCGGCTTACCCTGCTGAAGAAGATGAGTTGCCTCCAGTGCTTCCTGACGGTATGCCTCATCCTCCTTGGATTTGCCGCTTGCACATGGATAAATCTCCTCAAGCTCACTGATAGTAAAAGGTGCCTCTGCAGGATATTCACCTGTATAGCTGTCATCAAAATATACAAGCTCCGGCTGTCTGTGCTTCAGCTCTGTAATGATCAGTCCCATCTGAAGTCCCCAGTCACCAAGATGAACATCACCAATCACCTTATGGCCTACGAAACGACCGATTCTCTTAATACTTTCACCAATAATTGCAGAACGGAGATGACCTACATGAAGCGGTTTGGCAACATTCGGTCCGCCGTAATCGATTACGATGGTCTTCGGCTCTTGGGCTGTGTCTGCACCAAGCTTCTCATCCTTCTCCATCTCTTTCAGATAATCTGCAAGAAACTCTTCGCTGACTTTCAGGTTGATAAATCCGGGCTTTACCATTTCTTTCATGGAAAATACTTTGGAATCTGCCAGATTGCCCACTACGTCATCTGCGATCATAAATGGTGCTTTCTTATAAGCCTTAGCTCCCGCCATGGCACCATTGCACTGGTATTCGCAAAGATCAGGACGGTTGGAAACGCCTACTTTACCGTAGGATGAATCGTATCCTGCTTTTTCAAATGCTGCAGAAAGCTCTTCTGCCATGTAGTCTGTAAGTTTTTTCATAAATCCTCCTAAATTTTCTTCTCAGAGAGAATACTTCTGTTTTCTTCTGAATTCGTTCCGAAAATATATATTCTATTTCGGAATCTTTTCTAAAAAAATCAATTCTTTTCAATTACTATCTATATGTGACATCCAAAACTAATGTTTATAAACTATAGCCATTTCTTAGCTTCTATGCAGTCACTTTCTTAGAACATGCGATTGCAAGAGAACCATATCCAATATGGCATGCCACACTAAGTGACAGCGGATCCATATGGATTTCCATACCAGGAAAGGTTTCCTGCATCTCCTGCTTCCACTCTTCTGCCTCTTCCGGATTACCTGTGTAAGCAGCCTGAAGACACATTTCTCCATTCTGGACAAACGGTGCAAAGCGTCCCTCAAAATCTGCCTTCATAGCCTTCAGCATAGTACGTCTGGCCTGCTTCTTGCCTCTTACCTTGGCAAAAGCATCCAGCTTCTCACCCTGGAGCTGCAGCACCGGCTTCAGATTCAAAACGGTACCGATTGCAGCTGCAGCAGGTGTGATCCTGCCGCCCTTTTTCAGATATTTCAGGGTTTCCAAGGTAATATAAATACTGGAATTAAATTTCTCTTCTTCCAGGATCTTCTTAATTTCAGCTCCGCTTTTACCTGCATCCCGAAGGGCAATCGCGTCCACCACAGATTGACGCTGGGTTACGGAAATTCTCTGATTATCTACCACGTACACTCTGCCCTCATACTCCTGGGCAAGTCCCATTGCAGTAGCACAGGTAGCGCTGAGACCACTTGACATGGGGATCTGTACAATCTCATCATACTCTTTCAGAAGGTTGTCCCATAATCCCATAGTCTCTCCCGGGCTTGGCTGGGAAGTGGAAATAGAAGCATCCGACTTCAGCCACTGATAAAATTCATCCTGGCTCAGGGTAATTCCCTCCAGGTACATTTTCTCATTAATAAAAAAAGGCATAGGAATAACAGACACTCCAAGTCTGCGTCCTTCCTCCTGTGTAATGCCGCTGTTACTGTCCGTTACAATGGCAATCTTACTCATTCAATCTCTCCTTATCTCATAAAAACTCATGTTCCTGTTCACTTCGTTCACAGCAACAGGCTTCGCGAACCTTACCAATGAACAGTAACAAACTTGCCGCCGTCCTGCCTTTTCTTCTGGCAGCTGGTTCTTTTTTTCCCAGTAAACAGCGACTGTAAATCTTCTTTCCCTATTCAGGGTCTTAAAGTCTATTATAATACCTGCGCTCCAGTCTGGCAAACACTTTAAAGAAAAGTCTCGAAAAAAATGTACCAAAATATTTCTTCATCTATAAAATTCTTTTGGCAAAAAAGAAAAAAAGACAGCCTACACCGCCCCTATAAGCAGTGCTGCTGCCCCACATTTTATAATACAGCCAATTCCGCTCATCAGCCGCTCCGCCTGCGCCATAGTTTTCGGGAACATGATGTACCAGCGGAAAGCTTCCATTGTTTTCCGGATCTTCGCAGGCCAGAAAGAAAAATCTGACCATTTGTCCGGCAGCCAGCTCTGGGGAATATGGGATAAAAGCCTTACGCAAAAAAAAAGGCCGATTCCCCACAGTAAAATTCTAATAACAAAGCAACTGCATTTTCTAAAATCAATTTTCTTTTCTCTATTTCTTTGAATTCCATTTTCCCAGATTTCGTGCTCCATCTCATACAGCCACCTGGAAACAGTTATTATAAGCATTACAAGAAAAGCCACTGGAAACCAGGGCAAAATCACTTCCAGCCAGCTGTCATCCACTAATATTCCGGATAGTCCGTTTCCCACGAGAAAATCAGATGCAGCACCCTCCAGATTCTGACCTTTTTTCCCTCTGATCAGAACCTGAGTACAAACCTGATTTTTTTGTGACGGACGGATAAGCATCGTATGCTGATTCCAGGATACCACACCCCGCACTTCGTAAATCTGCTCTCCCACAGTCAACTGACTTCCCGCACAATTTTCACTGCCGAAAAGCTCCAGGGCTGTATCTTTATCGATCACGCATCCGGTTTCATCATTCTCTTCTAATAAAGCAGCCTGTCGGTCATACAAAGCAGCCATTCCCACAATGCCTGTCACCCGGGCATTTGTCTGTCTGAAATCCTCTGGATTCGTAACCACCTGAACGCCTCCATTCCACACAAAACAAAAATCTGTAATCTCATCACTACTTTGATAATTTTCCCAGATCTGCTTCGCCAGGTTTACTGCAGGATAATCTCCATACAGTTCAACCACCGCTGTGTCTGTTTTTCCCACCTTCACATAATCTTTCATTCCAGAATAAAATAAAAAGGAGGCCAGCAATGCTGTCATAATTATTCTCATATATTTTAAAAAATAATTCTTCTTTTTACTTTCCATGCTAATTTTCAGAAATCCTCACCCTGCTTCCATCCTTCAGTTCCCTGTCTGCCTGGACGATCACAGCCTGATCCGTAGAAAGGCTTCCCTCACCCAATGCAGCAGTTGTCTGGTTTTTATCCTGCACAGTAACTTCCACTTTTCTTGCAACCATTACCGTTCCAAGCACTGTATTTTCTGTGTCTGTAACATACACATAGACCTTCCCATTCTCCTGGTACAGCGCTGAAAGCGGAACGCAGCAGGAATAAGGCCCAGCATCTTTTGATATGGAAAAATCTCCGCTCTGACCGATGGACAGACTGTCCGCCGGTATTATGATGGACAGGTCGCGAATATCATTATCCTCCTTATTTTCTGTTATATTTTCCACTGTTGCACCAGAAATATCATTATTGTTATTGTCTGTGATTTTCACGTCTGCACCGGCAGACACATATTTTATATCTTCTTTTGAGATGGTACCAGTCATTCGAAGAGCACCATCGGCTGAATATAAAACTACTGCTGCAGTCTGTCCTGTAAGGTCTCCGGTTTGCACGGACAGACTTTTGATCACACCGTCAGAAGGAGACGAAATCACTCCCTCTGTACTTTGAAGCACTGTAACCTTTTCCATATCTGCTCTGGCATTTTCCAATTCTCTTTGTACGTTCTCCAAAGTACTGTCTGAAGCCTCCGGCGTACTGGCATCGGACACCGCTTTTCCGGCACTTGCCAGAGTCTGGTTTCTTCCCGCGATCACTTCATTTAATGCTTCCTGTCTGGCTCGCAGATCATCCTGAAGGGCAGTTTCTGTGGCGGAATCATCCTCCTGTGTTACAGTGATCTCACCATCATTAAACCCTTCCTCTCCATCTGTGAAGCCACTTAAATCATCCCCGGAAGTCTTTGCTTCCTTTTCCCTGTAAAATTCGTCAAGCCGCTGTTGGGCTATCTGAACTTCCGCCCTTGCATTATCCACGGAAACATTTCCGCTTTGCACAGCCAGATCATAAGAATTTCCAGCCCATGCCTGTTCCGCTGCACGCTTCTGGCTGTTCACCTTTTTCTGGCTTTCCAGATCCTTTGCCTGCCCTTCCAGAGTTTTTATTTTATCGTCCAGATTCTTCAAAGCCGCCTGAATGCTGTTCTGGAATAGCTTCAATAAAATATCCCCTTTTTTCACAGTCTGCCCTGCATGTACCATCACCTGCTCCACCTGCAGATTTTCCAGTACAAACACCGCCACTTCCTGACTGCCCTCCACTTTTCCAGAACCTTTCACCTCATGAGTGATCATCTGATTTGCCGGGTTCTTAGTCTGGATCTGTATCACATTTACAGAATCCGAAACTCTTGACAATATGGTAAAAATCAGCATCATTACAAAAAACAGGCAAGTTGCCTGAATTAATTTTTTCTTCATGTCAAACTCCCATTCTGTTCCTGAACATATTTGTAAAACACTCTACATTCTAACTATTTCTTTTAAATTCCATTGACAATATATTTTATCAAACTGTCGTTTTTTATCGTCACTTTCCAGTTGTTTCTCTTTTTATTCCTTTACCGCCGTAGAGACAATTCCCTGCTCCAGGTAGTCCTGTCCGGACAAAAATACCAGAACTGCCGGGGCCAGCGCCACCACAGAGGCCGCAAATGCAAACCCTGCCTGCTCCAACTCAATATTAGGCAGGTACAAAGACAACGGCCACAATTCTTTTGTTTTCAAAAATGCCATCGGCTGTTCGATCAGATTCCAGTATTCCAGAAAGCCCAGAACAATGGCAGAAATGACGCCAGGTGAGCCCAAGGGGATGGCAACTATAAAAAACAGTTTAAGCTCACCTGCACCGTCAAGTCTTGCCGCTTCCAGAAACGCCAGAGGAATCCCTTTGAAAAAGCGGTACATAATAAATATGGGGAATGTAGAAAAAAACGCCGGGAAAATAATCCCCAAAAGCGAGTCAAGAAGCCCAATTTTATCCAACACCAGATAATTGCCAAGAAGCATAACCTGAAACGGCATCATCATCAGTGCAATATACAAAGTAAACAATATATTTTTCCCTGGAAAATCAAATTTGGCAAATCCCCATGCAGCAGGCATTCCAACCAGAAGCCCGCCAGCGAGGGCACCAGCCGTAATCTTCACCGAGTTCCAGAACATTACGAAAAATTCCGGTGAATCCAGCAGTACTTCCACATAATGTTTCAGAGTCGGATATTCCGGAAACAGCTTCCAGGAAGCATATCCTTTCGCCCCCTCCTGCAGCACTGGAAACAGCAGATCTGTAAGCTCATTTTTTCCCATAAGAGAACCAACTACCAGAAATAAAACAGGAAATATAAAGACCAAAGCTAAAAGTACAAGAAAAAAACAAGTTATCTTTTTCACATCTTAATCCTCTCTTTCCCATGCTTTTTGCAGTAAAAGTACCAGAACCATGATCGCAATTCCAGTAACAACTGCCGCAGCCGCCATCTTATCCATGGCCAGGTCTCTGTACCAGTTATTGAACAGATGCTGCAGAAGATACATGTTCTCCTGTGGATAATCTCCTGCGACCAGATAAGCCTCCCGGAATACTTTAAAGCCGTTCAGCAGCGACAGAACTACAATGGTAAAAAGAGAGGGTAAAAGATTGGGACAGGTAATCCTGGTAAAGCATTTCCAGGCACCTGCTCCATCCACCTTTGCTGCCTCATAAAGAGATTCCGGAATTGTGGAAAGGCCTGCCAGCCACAGTACAATGTCATACCCTAAATTTCGCCAAATATAACTGATCACCAGCACCCAGAAGGTAGCCTTTGTATTCAACCAGTCTATACTTTTCAACGACAACATTTCCAGAAAATGGTTCAAAAGCCCCTGTCCATTAAAGAGTACTTTCCATAAAATTGCCACAGAAGCAACTGGAATGGCCATTGGAAGCAGAAATGCGGTTTTCATCAGCTGCTTCTGATTTTTCCCAAGTCCATTTAGCAGGACAGCAGCTGCCAGTGACAAAACCACCAGTAACGGAATACAGATTCCGAAAAACCGCAAGGTATTTTTCCCGGCAAGAAGAAATGCCTGATTGGAAAATATCATCTGATAATTCATAAATCCAGTAAACACTCCATTTACAGCTCCCAAAAAAGATCTGCGGATCACATCCACATAAGGAAGCAGCCAGAATACACAGACTCCTGCAAAGCTAGGGAGAATAAATAAAATCCCTTTCAGGGCATGTTTTCTTTTCAAAAAATTTCCTCTTTTCTATCTTTCATTCAGCATTATAAAAATAGCAAAGAAATCTCTATTCTTTCTCTAAAGCGTGTTTGAAAAAGGCTTTCTGCAAGATGTGCGCCACAATTTGTGGGAGATTTTGTCCGGTTTTCAAACAGGCTTTAAAATTAATTAGAGAAATTTTAGAGATTTGCGTATATAATGGATAACAGATTATAAGAAGAGGAGTTTCTTATGAGAATCTTAATAATAGAAGATGACAAAGATCTGGCGCAGCTTACAAAGCTTGCACTTGAAAAAGAAAATTTCACGGTAGATATATGTCTGGATGGTGCGGAAGGTCTTTACTATATGCAGGAAAATATGTATGATCTGGTACTTCTGGACCGCATGCTTCCTTCCATGGATGGAACCCAGGTTTTGAAAGAAGCCAGACAGTCCAACATCTCAACCCCTGTTATTTTCCTTACGGCACTTGGCGAATTACAGGACAAAGTCAACGGATTGAACTGCGGAGCAGATGATTACATGGTAAAGCCCTTCGCCTTTGAAGAGCTTCTTACAAGAATCCACAGCATTATGCGCCGTCCCGGAAAATGGGGTGACTTAAATCTTCTGAAGCTGGGAGATATTGCTTTTGATCCTGAATGCGGGCGCCTTACCAAGGGTGCAAAAGAATGCACTCTTTCCGGCCGCGAAAGTGCTCTTCTGGAAGTATTTCTCCGAAATCCCGGTCAGGTTCTTCCCAGAAACCTTCTTCTCTCCCGCGTATGGGGCATGGAATCCGACGTAGAAGAAGGAAATCTTGACAACTACATACATTTTCTCCGTCGCCGCCTGAAATCTGTGGAAAGCACACTGGTTCTCAAAACCATACGCGGGATAGGTTATCAGTTGGAGGTCTGCCAGTAAACAGAAATCTCATTTTATTTCGGTAATCTTATCACAAATGTACTTCCGCCACCCGGAGTATCCAGAATACGGATACTCCCTTTATGTAACGTCACAATTTCCCTGGCAATGCAAAGTCCAAGTCCAAAATGCTGTTTCTCCTTTCTGTCCGGATCAGCCCTGTAAAATCTTCGGAATACAGCCTCCTTATTCTCATCCGAAATTCCCGGACCATTATCCTGTACATAAAGCTGAAAATATTTTTCATTTTCTTTTACTCCCATTTCCATCCTGCCACCGACCGACACATAGCTTGCCCCGTTATCCAAAAGGATTTCCAGTACCTGACTGATTCTGGCACTGTCACACTTACAGATAGAAAGAGGCTCCTCTGGCAGAACTACTTTCAGGGAAATCTTTTTCCCATGCAGAATAGGCTGGTATTTCTCATATGTATCCAGAAGCAAGGTATCAAGCTCACAATCTGTCTTCATAATACTCCAGGATTTATTGTCAGCATTTGCAAGAGAAAGCATATCCCCGATAAGCCGGGACATCCTGTCTCCCTCACTTTTTATGGTTTTCAAAAATCTGCCGGCATTTTCCCAGTCAGATTCCATTGCCTGTACACTTGACAATATCACAGCCAGCGGAGATCTCAGTTCATGGGATGCCGAAGCAATAAACTGGGTTTGTTTCCTTTGATTCTCTTCCAGAGGGCGAAGCATTTTTCCTGTAAAAAACCAGGAAAATGTAACCAAAGCCAGAACTGCAAGCAGCACCATACCTCCAAACCAGACTCTTTGATGAAAGATCTGTGTTTTCAACCCATCAAGAGGATATACCAACACCAGGCTTAACACGCCGCTTCCCTTAGGAATCAAGGCTGTACAGGCATAAAAATCTGAAGTTTCAAAATAAACCGTTTTGGAAAGAGAGAGGCTTCCCATATAGTCCACATCAAGCCCCTGCTCTTCCCGGGAAATTCTGGCAGCCTCTGTCAGCATATTTTCTACAGAGCTCAGATCCTCTTCCTTTTTATCCTGATTTTGGCTTTCTGTATCCAGCTTATCAAAATACAGCTTTTTTCCGTTATTCCGAATGCGAAATTCCACTTTGTATTCCTGCTTTGCTTCCAGTATCCACTTGTGAGAAAGCACAGTCTGATTTTCCAGATAAGCCACACAGGAATTTCCATTATTTAAAAATCTCTCGTAAGTATTATGGGTAAGCCCCCTCTCGGAGATCACAAGACAGGAAACTGCCATCAAGATCAGTATTCCGCTTGTGATCAGTGATGCAAATATGGTCATTTGCCTGTGAAGCTTTTTAAACATCTCTTACTCCTTCTATTCTGCCAGATACAGGTTCACCTGCTGCATGACTGCATTTACCGCCTCATCAAGGCTGATTTCCCCATTCAGGTAACGCACTCCGTTTTCACAGACAGCACTGGTAATGATTGTATTATCCAAAACCGGAGTTGTAAGCATTTTTCCAAGCTGTTTTAATTCATTCACCTTATCAGCGGACGGAACTTTTATACTGTATACTAATTCCTGACCGTTCTCGCTGTTACTGCTTCCGCCAGTAACTAACACGTTTCCAGCCTCTCCCTGATTCCAGTAGTCCTCTCCATTGTAAACAGCTTCCACTACAGGGAAACCATCTTCTCTGGAAAGCATCTGTCCTTCCTCAGAAAATAAATATTCCACGAATTTCTCAGCAGCAGCTTTCTGGGAAGCTCTGGAACTGATTCCGATTCGGCTGACCGGAATGAAACAATTTGCCATCTGCCCATTCCAAAGTGCATAGGACAAGGAAGTATCTATCTCTTCCATAGAATTTACAAATGCAAAATCCAAAGGCGAAAAAATATCACCCAACGCAAATATACAGTTATGGGAAAGCAGCACAGCAGTTTCTCCAGAAATACTGCCTGCTCTTTCATATACTGGCTGTCCACTGTCATCAAAAGCCTGTGGATACGCAGCCTTTAATTCATCCATAGCATCCTTTCCAGCCTGATAAATCCTTTCGGACTGTTCCAGAAATACCTTTATCTTTTCTTCATCCAGAGTTCCATCCTTTTTCATCCATGCTGCGGAACTGTTGTCTGCCAGTTTTTCCAGAAGTGCCTGTGGATACATGGAATAAAGTAAGGGCAGCTTATAGATGCTTTCCGAGGTCAGTCCATATTCATCCTTGTGCTTCGTGAGCACATCAGCAAGAGAAGCCAGGTCTGTCACTTCCTGCACATCCTCCTTGTTTCCCTCTATCATGGGAATTCCAAATTTCACTGGCATCTCATAGATACTTCCATCCTCTTTTGTATAAGCACTTTCTATGTTGTCCAGTAATCCTGCCTCTTTCAGAATTCCACTTAAATCCTCCAGCATTCCCTGTTCTGCATAGGTTTCGGAAGAAATTCCGTCCAGAATCAGAATATCCGGTCCTTTTCCTGCCATAATCTCCGTATTCAGTGTTTTTAACGCATCCGTGCGTGTTACACCATCGTTTCCGGACATTCCGGTTTCCAGTGTGAGATAAATATCCGGATATTTCTTCTGAAACATAACAACTGCCTGTCGAATACCGGAATTCTCTTCCAGGGAATATATGGTGAGCTCTGTATCCGGTACAGTTGGAGTATCTGCAGAATACTTATAAGAAACCAGCCTTCCGCAATTTAAACCGGAATTGTAATCAATTTCCCCAATGTAAAACACTCCTTCCGAATCCATTGCCATACAGTTAAATGCCTTATTTGAAGAGCTTATGGAATTCAGGCTTCCATCAATTACCTGCTCAATTACATTGCCGCCAAATGCATAGCGGTATAAACCAGTCTGATCCACATAGAATACGGTGTTTTTCTCATCGCCATCCAAAAACAGCAAAGCAGTACCGGAGGAATTTCCAAATTCCAGATTTGCAGGAGTCTTTTTCAGCTGGGCAGTCAGTGCATCACCTCCATCGGCAGGCTTACCTGAAGCCACATCATAATAATGCACATCTCCATCTGTAATCACGATCAGATACTCAGAAGTCACACACATATAATCTGTGGTTTTTCCCTTCTCATACTCATGAACCACTGCCCCGTCAACAGGATTGATTTCCCTGATTCCATTTCCTGAAATCTGCAAAAACAGATTGCCATTTTCCCCGATATCTATACTCCAGGCCATGGTTTCATCCAAAGCTTCTCCAATTTCAATCTTCTTTCCTTTACCGTCAGCTGGACAATAATAATAGTCCATACTTCCCACGCTGTTCTCATCTTCAGATTCTATATACACGCCAATCAGAATACTTCCGTCTCTCCCAAGCGCTGCTTTATAAATGGATTCCCCTTCCACCTCGAAAAAATCGGCAACCTCCTTCCCATCCTCCCAGGTCTTGCCCTTGTCAGAGGACTGGTAGAGCATCAATTCGTAATCACTGTTTCTTGCAAGCATTTTCAGGCTTCCCTCTTTCATAACCTGCAAATCCACAATCTCCATACAGCCTTCCGGCACGGCCAGTTCATTCTCCAGATACCGTCCCATTGCTTTGGATTCCACAGAATCTGCCTTGTCCTTCCCTCTGTCAGTACTGCCGCAGCCCATCAGGCTTCCTGTTCCCGCAATGCTCAGACATACTGCTGTAGAAACAGACAGAACTTGTTTCCATTTTTTATATTTTTGCATATTAAAAATCTCCTTCCAGTGGTATGCAATAATCCTACCAAAGGAATCTCTATGTAATCTCTAAACAAGTATATCATGTTTCCCCTTATATTTTGCAAAATTATAACCGACGAAACATAACATTGTCTATAGCCTGTCCTAAAAGCATTTCCACAATCTGCACACTCCACTTTACCCAAATAACAAAAAACATACTTGGACACATGAATTGACTCATAAAAAGAACGGCCGTTAGCACAAATCATCTAATTTATGCTTTCAGCCGTTCGTTTTTATAACAATATTAACATTTATTGCAAAATATTAACCATTACTCACTTCTAAGTGCATCAATCGGATTCAGGTTGGCCGCCTTAACAGAAGGAAGCAGACCAAAGATGATACCGATCAGCATAGAGAATACTACAGAGCCTATAATCGCCGGAACGCTGATGGCTGTAGGTGAGCCTGCCACCTTGGATACTACTTTTGAAAGTCCGATTCCAAGAACAACTCCGATAATACCTCCAACACTGGTAAGTACTGCTGCCTCCGTCAGGAACTGTCCCAGAATCACCTTCTTTCTGGCACCAATTGCCTTCTTCAGACCAATCTCCTTGGTACGCTCGGTTACAGATACCAGCATGATATTCATAACACCAATACCTCCAACCAGAAGAGAAATACTTGCGATCCAGATCAGCTGGGAGTTGGTGCTCTCACTTAAATCCTGAAGATCCTTTACCCGCTGCATAACATCATCAGCTTTGTACTTGAAGCCGCTGCTTCCACTGCCAGTGCTGCTGATAGATTTATTCAGGATTTTCGCCACAGCTGAACCTGTTTCACTCATGTTGTCCGTGCTGTCTACTTTGACGATCGCATTCTCAGGCTCATCAAATTTGTAAGAAATCGGCCAGCATTTATTTGGAATCATTACGGTTCCAATTACATTTTCATAATAGCTGTCGAAATCACTCGGTGTATCCATGTTGGGCAGGCTGTCAGCCGACTGGCGTACAACTCCTACAACTGTATAGGGTTCAGAACCGATCTCAATGATTTTTCCCACCGGATTCGCTCCCGGAAACATGGTATCAGCAGCATAGCTGTCCACCAGTGCCACCTTGCGGAAATTATCATAGTCAGCCTGTACAAATCCCCTTCCGGAACGAACCTGATAACCGCAGGTATTCAGATAATTGGTATCAATACCATAGACCTTGCCGCCGGAAAAACTGCTGTTCTCATAGTAAACACTGCTGTTGTAATCTGTTCTGCTGTAGAAAAATGTTGCATTCTCCACATGATCTGTTTTTAATACTTCATCCTTCAGGCTCTGACTTAGGATCGGTGTAGAGCCGGAAGAACTGCCATCATAATAATCCACACTGTAAGCACTGTCTCCCTGTGACAAAGTTACATTTACCGTGTTATTTCCAGAACCGATCAGGTTATCCTTAATCTGCTCACTCGTTCCCTTAATCGTGGAAACAATGGCAATAATAGATGCAATACCGATAATAATACCCAGCATTGTGAGGAAAGATCTCATCTTGTGTGACCAGATTCCCTGGAATGCCAGACGTATATTTTCAAACATGAAATCCCTCCTTAACCAAGACCGCCATATGATGTGGAGTCATATCCCATAAACGTATCCAGCGATCCTTCCTTTGTCTTCATACCTTCTTTGATGGATTTCGAATAAGGGAATGCAATCTTGTCATCCATGGATAAGCCGCCGCTTACCAATACATAAGCACCACCGTTTACATTCTCTTTTACCTTAACGATCTGTTTCTTCAGCACGCCATTGTCATCCTTATACACATAGCTTACGCCGTCTTCCGTACGGACAAAAGCCTTGGAAAGAACAATGCCGTCAGTACTCTGCGCCTGCTGTTCCAGCTGGATATCCACCCAGTCTCCAACACTTACCTGCACGGTGTCATCTGTGATCTTGGCAGTAAAATTATAAGAAGAAACATTTGGATTGCTGTCTCCATAGTAATAATAGGAGCTGTCTCCATCAACTGCATAATCGGAAACCTGGATCACCTCAGCCTCAAAATTCATATATCCATTCTCACCATAAGAATTGCAGTTCAAAATTGTGCCTTCCTTCACCTGGTCAAGCATAAGTTCCCCTACAGTTCCCTGTACGTAATAGCCGTCTTTGCTCTTAACAATCATAAAGGAATCAGATTCTGAATTGGTACCTGTAGCTGCATCTCCCACAGTGGTTACAATACCATCCAGCTTACTGGTGATCATCTGTCTGTCAGCTTTCTTCTGAAGCTTACTGATACTGATCTCACTCTCCTGCACATCCAGTTCCAGACTGGCAATCCGGTTCTTCTGGATCTTAATGGCCTCTGAACGGGACAGGGAAGAGCTTCCGCCACCACTGCCTCCATCACCAGGAATATCCGGCTCGTCATCTCCATTATCATACTGCATAGCCCCGTCAAGGGTAAAATCCATTTCCGCAAAACGGTCAACCGGATTGCTGAGCATATTTCCATCGACCAGATAGTATCCGGTACAGGATCCTTTTCTGTTGGTATAATCAGCAATGGTATCCTTCTGATGGAATTCCAGCAGATACCAGTATCCGCCCGAATGAAGAAGAATGGTTCCGTCAGCATTATAGCCAGCCATCTTGTTCAGAAAAGCCCCGGTTACATTTACCTTGCCTTTTGCACTGGAACAAAGATACAGATAAGGATCTTCTTCGGTTCCTGTTCCTTGGTAAGGTTCTGTATCATAATCCAGAGTCAGGTAAAAAGGTTCCTCTCCATCTACAAATCCGTCATTTCCAATGGTAGCATTATTCTGTGAGGAACCAGAATTGCTTCCATCTGAAAATCCTCCCTGATTCGTGTCTGAAATATCACTGCTAAACCCATCACTGGAAGGTTCATCATAAAATCCGGAAGCAGTACCCGGATCGCCGGTGCTATCCTCTGAATCATCTCCGGAATCAGCTTCTGTATCAACAGAAATATCTCCTGTGTCACCGCTTGTCATTTCATCTGCAGAACCAATATCTCCGCTTCCCGTTTCCTGGGTATCTGCAGAAGTAATTTCCCCATTTCCAACTGCCTGAGCGTCTGCAAATCCATCTGTCACAGCAGCCAGAAGCATTGGCTGCAAAACAGCTGCCAGATAATGATCAGAAGCAGTTACTGCGGAAGACAGTTCATCATCTCCCATAGAATCTGAGCTGTCATCTTCTGTAGAATCCTTTCCTGAATCAATCAGATTGTCTGCGGAGGAAGAATCGGAATCAAGAATCGGTCCGCCATTTTGCAGGCTGGCAAGTCTTTTCTTTGCAGCAGCAAGATCCTGCTGCTGCTTCTGAAGCTTCAGCTTGGCAATATTCAGTTCCATTTCCACAAGAGTCATATCAAAGGATATCAGCTTGTCTCCCGGCTTTACCTCATCCCCTTTGCTCACATAAACTTCCTGGATTATCATGTCTTTCTCTACGGAAATCCTCTGTGTTGCATTGGCATATACAGTTCCACTCAATGTAGCATCGGAATCATATCTCTCACCTGCCAGATCACTGACGCTTGCCACCAGCACTTCCTTCTGGCTTCCTTTCCGTACATACAGCAGTCCGCCGCCAATACCGGTTCCTACAAGGGCTGTGACTACCACACCTATTATAATTTTCTTCGCTTTTCCCATAGGATCACCTCTTTTCTTGAAGCTCACCGTCACGGATCATAACTACCCGCTTGGCATGTGCTGCAATATCCGGATCATGAGTGATCATAAGAACAGAAACACCTTCATCATTCAGCTTCTGGAAAAGCTCCATAACCTGTCTGCCAGACTTACTGTCCAGTGCACCGGTAGGCTCATCAGCCAGAAGAAGTCTTGGATTATTTACAATGGCACGGGCGATGGCAACTCGCTGCATCTGTCCACCTGAGAGCTGATTGGGTCTGAAATCCACACGGTCTGCAAGCCCCACCCTGTCAAGTGCTGCAAAAGCGCGCTCGCGTCGCTCCTTCTTCGGCACATGAGCATAGTTCAGCGGCATTTCCACATTGGAAATAGCAGACTGCCTCGGAAGAAGATGAAAACTCTGAAATACAAATCCAATCTTGTTCAGACGGATATCTGACATCTCATTCTCAGAACATTTGCTGATGTCCTGCCCATCCAGGAAAAAAGTTCCCTTGGTTGCCTGATCCAGACAACCGATTATATTCATCAATGTAGATTTACCAGAACCGGAAGGTCCCATAATGGCTACATATTCGCCCTCTTCCATGGAAAAGTTTACGTCCTTCAATACGGGGACA
Organism: Ruminococcus sp. D54t1_190329_F1; assembly: GCF_015551645.1. Lineage (NCBI taxonomy): Bacteria > Bacillati > Bacillota > Clostridia > Eubacteriales > Oscillospiraceae > Ruminococcus > Ruminococcus sp. D54t1_190329_F1. The sequence goes on along the minus strand of NZ_JADNDC010000026.1, from coordinate 14,406 downwards.
ATCATTTTTCCCTGCTGGTAATCTTTATAAATCCCCTTCAGTTCAAGTATCATCCTGCGGCCTCCGTATCATCAGAACCATACTGTCCAGGCTCATCAATGCTCTCATCAGTAAAATCTTCGTAATCGTCCCCTTCTGAATCATCCTCTATAAAATCTTCATCTGAGAAATCTTCTGAAAAGTCTGTATAATCACCATCAATGGCTGCATCCATGCTCTCATCAGAAACACCTGTCTCAAAGTCCGCACTGGAATAGTCTCCATCCATAGGCTCCATGGTATCCCCGTCTGAGTACTCACTGCCATCCAGATTACTTTCCATATCAACAGCCTCCAGATCCTCATCTGTCATCTCAGATACGTCCTTTGTCCGCATTCCCTCTGCCAGGCTGTCTGACGGGAACGCAATACTGTCATCCTCAGTAAGACCATCTGCGATCTCATATTCTGAAAGATCATCATCATGCTGCCCAAGAACAACAGAGCGCTTCTCCAGCCTTCCCTTGGAATCTACAGCCCACACATATGGGTTTTCTGTATCTGCATCCACAATATAATAATCTCCCAGCCAGATACCTTTCTTCTGCTCTTCCTGTCCCTCATCCATTTCTATGTATACATGCTGTCCTAACATAAGTCCCTCTGATGAATCCAGAGTTACATAGAAAGGATAGCTACTGGAACTTGTAGTATCATCGCCGCTGGACATTCCAAAATAGGAATTACTGCTACTGCTGTTCGTAGAATTCTGCTCGTCCACAGCCCCCATAGTTCCATGCCAGATCTGATTCTCATCAACTCTGGAACGCACAATAACTGCAGAGCCTGGAACAACCGTATTACGATTCTGCTCATTTACCTGACCCTTAATACGGTAAGCACCTGTACTGAGAATGGTGATAAAAGAATTATCAGAAGATTCACTTCCGTAATCAGCTCCCATGCTGTCATCCAGAGTATCTCCATCATCGCTTCCCAGCTTACTGGTATCAATTTTCTGGATGACTCCGTCGATTTCGCTTCGTACTTCTGTATTGGTGGTAGCTGCCTGCAGCTTATCAATCTCTGCCTGCTTGCTCACCTGGTCATATTCGTTCTTCTTCAGATTCATCTTATTCGTCTCAATCTCAATGGTATAAGAAAGCTGGCTGTTCTTATTGGCTTTCTTTTTCTCTTTCTCAAGAGTGGAAATCTGTTCATTAAGGCTGAGCGCTTCATTCTTCAACCGGTCAAGAGCCAGCTGCGCTTCCTTCAGGCTGTCCTGGATACTGCTCAGGTCGTATTCAAAAAGCAGCTGTCCCTTCTTTACCTCATCTCCAACCTTCACCTTTACTTCGGTAACAGTCCGATTGTTCTCAATATTTACCTTTACCGTCTCCTGAGGTTCTACCACGCCTGCGAACCGGTTCAGCACTCCGGAATCTTCTCCAAGAAGAGTGCTGATCTTAGTCACATATGCAACTTCACCAGAAGCCGCTGCAGAATCCCCATAATTTTCTTTATAGTAATACCAGCCACCGGCACCAGCTGCTCCAGCAAGAATGATCAGCCCTCCGATGACAAAACCTTTTTTCTTCATGGTTACCTCCTATACGATAACTCAATGGTTTTTCAATATCTTTTGCAATTATAACAGATATATCTCCACATCTGTCATCTGCATTTACCCTGTTTATAATAACAGATTCAGCCTCAAAAGAAAAGCATTCTAAGCTGATAATGCATTTTTCACAATTTATTCACTCTTTTTTTAGAAATATCGTCTAAATTTTAGGCATTTTTGACTTTTATGAAAAAAAATGGTATAATAAAAAAGTTTTATAAACATTTTACGTAATAATTTGAAAGGAAAGAACTCTGTATGAAGTCAGTCAGATTTCTGCTTCCTCTTCTTTTGCTTCTCTGCACTTTTTCACTGTGCGGCTGTACCAGCAAGGAGGAGAAAAAAATCGAGGACGCAGTAAAACAGGAACTGGATCAGCTAAAGGATCTGGATTCCATTACCACACAGAAATACATCTCCTACCAGGAGCTTTTCCCCGGTGAACCCGAAGATATCACTATTTCTTCTGATATTGAAGAAGTCTTTTCTCTCTTTTTCCAGGATTTTGATTATAAAATTCTGGATGTTAACGTAGACAAGGACAAACAATCCGCACAGGCGAATCTCAGGCTGGTCACTCTGGATGCCCATGCGCTTGCTGAAGATTTTTCCAAGGCGCAGCTGAAGCATGAAATTTCCCAGTCCGCTTCCTCTGAAGAAGCCACGGAACAGACCATTTCCCTTGAAGAGCGCTACACGCTTCTGAATGAACTGCTTAAGAGTAATGACTACCAGACTGTGGAGCGTAACTGCACCATCTCCTTAGACGCCTCAGATAAAGACGGCGAAACCAGTTGGGAGATCCGGCGCACCAATACACTGGAAAATGACCTTGTCGGCGGTCTTATGAACGATCTCACAGACCCGGATATTTTATCACCGGAAGACACAATCTTAGTTTATCTGAATACCCTGAAAAATATGTCTGCAGAGGAACTGGGCAATTATTTAAATGCAGATTCCATTATCAGCACAGAAGATCCTGCAAAGATCAGTCTGGCAGAAGCACTGGTAAAACAGGTTCACTCCACCTTTGATTATTCTATTGGGGAAACCACTGTTTCCGGCTATACAGCCACAGTTACAGCCAATATTACCACCTTTGACAGCGATGCTATTCTGGAAAATTATCAGAAGGAGCTGGATACCTATCTTGCCTCTGTGGATGCTGTTATCGACGGTGCTCAAAAACGATATGAAAAGTCCTACAGTCTGCTTCTTGAATATATTGAAGAAAATACAGCTACTAAAACAGTGGAAACGACTTTCACACTGATCAACGACGGTGCTTCCTGGAAACTGGAAGACGCAGGAACGGTGTTTGGACAGGCATTGTTTGGAACTTTAAGTTCCAGCCCGGTAGAAGACAAGCAGGAAACCAACGGATGATATAGTTAAAATTTACGCCTCTGCAAACTTGTGCGGGGGCGTTTTTATGTTATTGTTTACTGGTAACGTTCCGCGTGGTGTTTTTTGTGAACAAAGTTCACAGAAAACCCGAGAATTAAGTTTGCGCAGCAAGCGCTACTTCTTATGCTTGTCACAAGAAGGTTCGTCTTTCTGTGCATCGCGACCAAAAGAAAAATCCCACCCATTTTTCAGGCAGGATTTTTCAGTCAGCTTATTCTAAATCATACTAAGTTATTTCTTGTTGTATTCCTTTTCTTATTCCTCAGTCTCCGGAGCAGCTTCTTTCTCAACTTCAAGTCCCAGCTCGTCCAGCTGTGCTTCGCTTACGCGCTGCGGTGCCTGAGTCATCAGACAAGATGCATCTTTTACCTTCGGGAATGCAATTACGTCACGAATGCTGTCAACCTTGGCAATGAGCATAACCAGACGGTCAAGACCGTAAGCTAGTCCGGCGTGAGGCGGAACTCCGTATTTGAATGCATCCAGAAGGAATCCGAACTGCTCATGGGCAGCTTCCGGGGTAAATCCAAGCTCTTTAAACATTCTCTCCTGAATATCATCCTGATGGATACGAACACTGCCGCCGCCGATCTCGTTACCATTCAGTACAATATCGTAAGCCTTCGCACGAACAGCGCCCGGATCTGTGTCGAGAAGCGGGATATCCTCATCCATCGGCATTGTAAATGGATGGTGCATAGCTGTGAAACGGTTTTCTTCCTCGCTCCACTCAAGAAGCGGGAACTCCGTTACCCATACGAAGCGGTATTCGTTCTTGTCAAGAAGATCCATCTGTTTTGCAAGCTCCAGACGAAGTGCGCCAAGAACATCATAAACCAGTTTCTTCTTATCCGCTGCAAACAGAAGCAGGTCACCTGCTTTACCGTCCATAGCAGCTACAAGAGCATCCATCTCCTCATCTGTCATAAACTTGGCAAAGGAAGACTTTCTGGTGCCATCTTCTGCGATTGCAATGTATGCAAGACCTTTTGCACCATATCCCTTGGCAAACTCTACTAACTTATCAATTTTCTTACGAGGCATGCTGCCCTGGCCTTCTGCGTTGATACCACGAACGCTTCCACCAGCTTCAAGAGCACCTGTAAATACGGAGAATCCACAGTTCTTCACAATATCGCTTACATCATGAAGCTCCATGCCAAATCTCATATCCGGTTTATCAGAACCGAAACGATCCATTGCTTCCTGCCATGTGATTCTCTCGATTGGAAGTTTCACATCGATACCAAGAACCTCTTTGAACAGGTAGGAAAGATATCTCTCATTTACATCGATTACATCATCTACATCTACGAAAGAAAGCTCCATATCGATCTGTGTGAACTCCGGCTGACGGTCAGCACGAAGATCCTCGTCACGGAAGCATCTTGCAATCTGGATGTATCTGTCATATCCGGAACACATCAGAAGCTGTTTGTACAGCTGCGGTGACTGCGGCAGACCATAGAAGCAGCCAGGATGTACACGGGATGGCACCAGATAATCTCTTGCACCTTCAGGAGTACTCTTTCCAAGCATAGGAGTCTCAATCTCCAGGAATCCCTCGTTTGTAAAGAAGGATCTTGTCAGCTGCATTACACGGCTCTTCAGGATCAGGTTTCTCTGGAGATCCGGACGTCTTAAGTCAAGGTAACGGTATTTCAGACGTACATCCTCTTTTGTTTTGCTGTTCTCCTCAACCGGGAATGGCGGAACTTCTGCCTCGGAAAGAACACGGAGAGATTTTGCTCTCACTTCGATCTCACCTGTTGCAAGATTCTCATTTACTGCACCACCACGTTTCTCAACGGTTCCGGTAACTGCGATCACAAACTCACTTCTCAGCTTGCCGGCTTTGGCAAAGCCTTCCTCATCAATGGAACCATTTTCAAAGATCAGCTGCATAATACCACTGCGGTCACGTAAATCTACGAAAATGATTCCTCCTTTATCTCTTGCTTTCTGAACCCATCCCATAAGTGTTACTTCGCTGCCTACCATCTGTGTGGTCACTTCTGCACATCGACAGGTTCTGTGCAGTCCCTGCATACTCTCAGCCATTTTAAGGCGCCTCCTTATTCTATGGGGTTTCCCCCAGCTTTCTCTGATTATAAACCATTCAGCTGTATTGCTTTAAATGATCCATAAAATATCATTGACGGCTGTTTTTCAAAAACAACACGTTAAATCTCTTTATCAGCGTTTAAAGAATTCCACAAATTCCGTATAGCCTTCAGCTGTCATCTGGTCTTTTTGGAATTTCTTATTCTTCTTCATAATAGAGATATTGACTTGAACCCCGGTCTTTCTCTCTTCTTCTGCCTGACGGAAAATCTCAATCAGCTTGTCTGACGGCATATTTTTCTCAATAAGATATGCCTTCTTAGTCTTTGCTGTAGGAATCTGATATCCTCTTTCAAGAAGGAGCATAACAATACGCTCAAATCCAATAGAGAATCCGCATGCACTTGTATTGTTTCCTGTAAATTTACCAATCATCTCATCATAACGTCCGCCGCCGCCAACGCTGCCGCCAAACTCATCCATGGAAATTTCGAAGATCGGACCGGTGTAATAAGACATGCCGCGAACCAGTGTAGGATCAAATGCCATCTTAAAGTCAGCAGTCTTCACAGCTTCCACAGTGGAAATGATCGTCTCAAGATCTGTTGCGATCTGTTCGTCCAGAACATCTGCCAGCTTCTCCTTGCAATATCTTACGCCCTGGATATCTGAGCTGATTTCTTTAAACATCGCAAGATAAGTATCAATGCTTTCTTTTGCAAAGCCTTCCTCTTCCAGTTCTTTCGCTACGCCCTCAAGACCAATCTTATCCATTTTGTCAAGAATGATAAATACAGTATCAAAGCTTTCCTTCGGAAATCCGCTATACTCAGCCATAGCCTTCAGAATACGGCGGTCATTGATACGGATAGTGAAATTATGGAAGTCAAGCTTGCCAAGAAGTGTAGTAGTCGCAAGTACCAGCTCGATTTCTGCCATATAAGTAGGCTCACCTAAAATGTCAATGTCACACTGCATAAACTGACGGAAACGTCCTCTCTGCGGACGATCAGCTCTCCATACATATCCCATCTGAAGTGCCTTAAATGGTCCAGGCAGTTCATTAGAGTTATTTGAATAATATCTGGAAAGAGGTACTGTCAGATCATAGCGAAGACCTGAATCCACAAGATCAGCTTCTTCTTTTGCCTGGTCAAGTTTCAGCTTCTCACCTCTTTTTAAGATTTTGAAAATCAGCTTCTCGTTATCACCGCCCTGTTTGCTGCACAGGTTCTCAATGTGCTCCACTCCCGGAGTCTCAATTGAAGTAAATCCAAAGGAACCATATGTCTCACGGATCAGTCCTGTAACGTAGTTACGGACTTCCATCTCCTTTGGTAAAATATCTTTCATGCCGGTAACCGGCTTCTTCTTTAATGCCATGTGTCCTCCTTATTTACCAGCCTGGCTGGCGTGTACTACTCTTTGAAATGCAAGAAATACTTCCAGATCAAAGTTTTTTATTTCATCTATCATCAATTCCATCACAGTATGCTTATCAAAAGCCTTGCGGTAAGACCGCTCCTGACTCAATGCACAGAATACATCGCATACACGAAGAATCCGGGCACCAATGGGAATCTCCTTCCCTGCCAGATTGGACGGATAACCGCTTCCATCGTAATTTTCATGATGATAAAGAATACTCTCAAGAACAAAATCCGAATAGCCCTGGTCTTTCAGTTCCTCATAGCCAAGTGTAGAATGCATGCGGACATATTTCAATTCCTCAATTACCATGGGATTACTTTCCTGCCCGTTGATATAGCTTCTCAGTTTCAGCTTTCCTATGTCGTGAAGCATTCCTGCAATTGCAAGATCGTAACACTGCTCATGAGGAAGTCCAAGCTCCTTACTTAACGCGTACGCCAGATTACTCACTGCGATTCCATGCCTTAACTCTGCTGATAAATCAAATTCCAGAACTCTGTCGGATGTTTCTGACTGTTCACTGGAAAGCTTTTCCAAGAATTTTCCCTCCCTCCTACAACCAGGTTCCAATTCCTGTTCGCTTTCTTTCAATCATCTCATCAATACGGGCAATATAGCTTGTGACATCTTTCACATTCTCCACCCGCTCAATACGTTTGCCATGGTCAAAGACCAGTTTGGAAGAACCGCCTGCTCCAAGAGCAATGATCGGTTGTTTTTCTTCCATAATCAGTATATTGTAAATCCCGGCTTTGTCAACCTTTGCATAGCCTACATTTTCAAAATTTCCTTTCATATTCTTCTGACGGTACAGATAGTAAGGTCCCATTTCCATGGAATATGCAGTCTGCTGTGTCAGATCCATGATCTCCTGGTTATTTTCAAATGTCATCTCCTGATATTTGTCCTTAAACATATTCAGGCGTGCTGCACGCTTCACAGCCAGAGAATGTACGGTAAGGCTGTCCGGGGAAAGCTCTTTTACTTTCTCCAATGTGTATTTCACCTTGGAAATATCCTCTCCAGGCAGTCCTACAATGAGATCCATGTTAATATTGTTATAATTCAGTTCTCTGGCAAGATGGAAAGTTTCTATGGTCTGTGCCACAGTATGACGTCTTCCAATGATTTCCAGAGTATCCTGATTCATGGTCTGGGGATTAACAGAAATTCTGGTCACAGGAAATTCTTTAATTGTCTCAAGCTTCTCCCTTGTAATACTGTCTGGTCTGCCAGCTTCAATGGTAAATTCTACAAGTCCATCAAAGCCAAAGGACTCTCCCAGCTGTTCAAGAAGCCTTTTCAGCTGATACGGCTCTAACGTGGTAGGTGTGCCTCCGCCGATATAAATCGTATCCAGCTTGTAGTTCTTCATCATCCTGGCCGTTTCGCGAATTTCCAGACATAAAGCATCCAGATATTCATCTACTCTTTTTGCCCAGAGCTTCAAAGGGTAGGAGCTGAAGGAACAATACAAACAGATACTTGGACAAAAGGGAATACCTACATATAAGCTGTAACCATGCTCATAATCAATATCCTGAAGAAGTGCCCGCTCCCTGTTTGCTATGGTGATGGCAAGAGCAGTTTTCTTTGCGCTTACCAGGTAACGCTCCCGCATTTCCTGTGCAATCTCGGTATTTTTCATACCACTCTCGATCATCCCCATGGCAAGCTTGGCCGGACGGATTCCCGTAAGATTCCCCCATGGAAGGGTTCTGCCGGTAAGCTTCACCAGAACATTGTACAGTGCATATTTCAGACTGTCCTTGTTGGCTTTACGAAGCTCATGGGCATCCATGAGTTTCTCATGAGTTTCCTGGCTGAAATCCCCGTCTGCCCCCCGGATCACCTCTGCACTGGCAACACCTTTTTGATCCTTCGTCTCATATTTTATAACAAAATTGTCATTATCTTTTTTCACAGTAAAGAAGATATCGTATACCTCTTCGTCTTTTTCGTAGAGGCTGTGGGTATCTCCTTCCGGATAAAATGCTTTTATTAATTCATATATATCATGCTCGAAATCCCTGTCAAGCAGCAGGATTCCTATTTTACACAAATGGATTGTACCTCTTTTCGTAACCGATAGTTGTAGATGTATCATGCCCCGGATAAACATTTGTTTCATCTGGAAGGGCATTTAACAGCTTATGAAGGCTCTCCCGGATTTCACGGGAACTGCCGCCTGGAAAATCCGTTCTTCCAACAGAACCGCAGAATAATGTATCCCCGCTGAACAGAACCCTTTCGTCTTTCAGATAGTAGCAACAGCTTCCTTTCGTGTGTCCTGGAGTGTGGAGCATCTGAATAGAAAATCCAGCAGCTTCAAATACTTGCAGGTCCTCCAGAAAAACATCAGGACGCACAGAACATGGTTTATGCATCCGGTCAGTCATATTCACAGAAGGCTCCCGAAGCATTTCTTCTTCCTGGCGGCAGGCATAAACCGGAATCTGATACTCAGCTTTCACAGCCTGTACTGCCATAATGTGGTCAAAATGGCCATGAGTCAGAAGGATTCCTACCGGCTTTGCACCCATATCTTCCACCTTCTGAAAAATTCTGTTCGGTGAATCTGCCGGATCAACGATCAGCGCTTCACCGGTTTCTTTATTTTTTAAAAAGTAGCAATTGGTATATACAGGGCCAAGAACCATCTGCTGTAATTCAAGTTTTCCCATAGATTATCCTTTCATGGCAGCTGATATGCCATTTATGTTATTATTCCGTTATTGTCCGTGTCCTGACCGGTAACATACCATCCAATGCTCAACGTACTGTATATCTCCAGCCAGTTCACATTTCCATTGTTTCTCAGCCTGTAGTTCTTTCTACATCCAAAACACTTTCCAGCTGACGTATCTTCTCGATAAGGGAATTCAGTTCATCCTTACAGCTGACGTTAAAGCTTACAGAAATAGTGGCCTTCTCCTGCTTGTTTGTTCGGCAGTTAATATTTCGGATGTCAATCTTACGCTCTGTAAAGATCTTGGAAATATCAACCAGAAGACCGGTACGATTATTAGCATATACATTGATCTCAGCCATGTAATGCTCATCCGGCTTGATCTCCGGATCCTGCCACTCTGCTTCCAGAAGACGTCTTCTGTCCATTTCAGACATATTCATCACATTTACACAGTCAGTTCGATGAATGGTAACACCACGGCCTCTTGTAACATATCCAACAATCTCATCACCGGGAATCGGATTACAGCATTTGGAGAAGCGTACTGCAACGTCATGAATGCCCCGTACTACAATGCCGCTCTTGCTCTTGATATGATGCTTCTTATCCTGATTCTCTGCGGCTGCTGCCTCCAGAACTTCTTCATCTGTGAGATTCTTTTTATTCTCTTTATCATAAGCTTCTACAAGCTTATTAAATACCTGTCCCTCTTTCAGTCCGCCATGTCCGATGGCGGCAAGTACAGAATCCCAGTCACGGAAACCATATTTACGAAGGACTGCGTCCAGATACTGAGTCTTGGTGTAATTAGCGAATTTAAAGCCCTTGCTCTTGGCATATTGGGCAAGCATTTCCTTGCCCTTCAGAATATTATCTTCCTTCAGTTCTTTCTTGAACCACTGATTGATTTTATTTCTGGCCTGTGTGCTCTTGACCACCTTCAGCCAGTCACGGCTTGGTCCCTGAGAATTCTGGGAAGTAATGATTTCAATACGGTCACCATTCTGGATCCGGTATTCAATGGGCACCAGTTTGCCATTTACCCTGGCACCTACCATTTTGTTTCCTACAGCACTGTGCACGCTGTATGCAAAATCAATGGGGGTGGAGCCGTTAGGAAGGGTTTTCACATCTCCCTGTGGAGTAAAGCAGTATACACTGTCTGCAAACAGATCCAGATCATTTTTCAGAAGACTCATGAACTCTTTATTATCGGACATGTCTCTCTGCCATTCCAGGATCTGGCGCAGCCAGTTCAGCTTCTCCTCCTCACGATTGCCTGAGGAAGCCTTACCGTCAGAAGCCTCTTTATACTTCCAATGTGCAGCAATACCGTACTCGGCAGTCTTATGCATCTCAAAGGTTCTGATCTGAATTTCAAAAGGCTGTCCATTCGGTCCGATCAGCGTGGTATGCAAAGACTGGTACATATTTGGTTTGGGCATTGCAATATAGTCCTTGAAACGTCCTGGAATTGGCTTATACATCTCATGGATCACACCAAGTGCCGCATAACAGTCCTTCACTGTATCTACCAGGATACGCACTGCAAACAGATCGTAAATCTGATCAATCGTCTTATTCTGATTTACCATCTTTTTATAGATACTGAAAAAGTGTTTTACACGACCGTCAACCTGTGCTTTAATTCCAGCTTCTACCATATGCTGATGCACAGTTTTGACAATATTCCCTACAAATTCCTCGCGGACGCTTTTACGAAGTGCTACTTTCTCAACCAGATCATAATAAACATCCGGCTTCAGATATTTCAGCGAAAGGTCATCCAGCTCTACTTTGATCTTGGAAATACCAAGACGCTGTGCAATAGGCGCATAGATGTCCATCGTCTCTCTTGCCTTCTCCTTCTGTTTCTCCGGAGTCATGTACTGAAGAGTACGCATATTATGAAGACGGTCTGCAAGCTTGATCAGAATAACACGGATATCCTTTGCCATGGCAAGGAACATCTTGCGAAGACTCTCTGCCTGCAGCTCTACTTTATCCTTGGAATAGGATAGCTGACCGATCTTAGTTACCCCATCTACCAGAAGCGCAACCTCAGGTCCAAATTCTCTGGTGATCTCATCGCAGGTCATCCAGGTATCTTCAACAGCATCGTGAAGAAGGCCTGCTACAATGGTTTCCTTATCCAGTTCCAGATCCGCCAGAATAATGGCAACACATAAAGGATGAATAATGTAGGGTTCCCCGGACTTTCTCTTCTGATCCTTGTGGGCTTCCCTTGCAGTCTCGTATGCCTTCTGGATCATGGTTATGTCCGTAGAAGGATGATATTTCTTTATGCTGGCAATCAGCTCATTATATAATACTTCAGGGCTTGTAAAGTCGTGCATGGATTTTACAGCTGCATCTGCTTTCTTCACAGACTCCAACTTCTCCATATCCTCTTTTGATACTTCAGGCTCCTTGCCCTGCTCGTTAACAATATCAGCCATATTTCACACCTGCCTGTTTAAATACTATCTGCGTCAGCATCCGCCCACCTGTTTCCCCGGGGGAATCTGGCGAAACAGACACATCCTTTATTTACCTTCATAACGGATTACAGAAGCAACGTCATATTTCTCCAGTTTCTTACGCCCCTCAAGACCTGCAAGTTCCATCAGAAATACGATCTTCACTACCACTCCACCAAGCTGCTCTACCAGTTTCGCTGCAGCTTCAACTGTACCGCCTGTTGCGATCAGATCATCAATGATAACTACCTTCTGTCCTGGCTTAATGGCATCCTTGTGAATCTCAATCTCAGCTTTGCCATATTCCAGATCATAGCTTGCAGAAACGGTCTCACATGGGAGTTTTCCTTTCTTACGTACTGGTACAAAAGACTTATGAAGATTATAAGCAATTGGCATTCCAAAAATGAATCCACGGGATTCTGTTCCCACTATTACATCCACATCCACATCCTTCAGACAATCCTGCATGGAATCAATTGCAAGCTTCAGTCCGTCTGCGTCCTGAAGGATACTGGTAACATCTCTGAAAATAATGCCTGGTTCTGGAAAATCAGGTATACTTCTTATATATTCTTCTATTTTTTTCATAATAGCCTCCTCAGATTAATGGATGTTGTGGGGAAAGCCTCAGCCACCCCAGAGCGTGTTTAAAAAAAGAAAGCCTTTTTCACACATGCTCTAGCATCATAAATATTTTTTAGTATAACACTTTTTAAATCGGGAATCAACGCAAAACCGACAGGCTCACTGGAAATACTGCATTTTTCGTGGTTTTACATGATTATCCCCTTTTTAGCAATAATTTTGTATGACAATTTGCAAAGAGTCTCTTCCCATATAGGAGTTGATCTTCGGATAATAGGTTACAGAAATAGTTCCATGAGACCTTGCAAACTCTGCAAACTCCTTTGCCTCGCCCCAGTAAACCCCATCCATCACCGTGCCGGATTCGTCCATCAGCTGCAATTTCACTGTATTCTGAGTCTTTCCATATATTCCGGTTTTTAAAACGCGGAGATTTTTCTGGGCAAAAACAGGCTTCGCATTTCCTTTTCCAAAGGGTTCCAGAACAGAGAGCTGACGGATCAGATTCTCGTTTATGTAAGAAATGGGCATTGGTACATCGATCACGATTTTGGGGATCATATCTTCCTCTGTCAAGGTGCAGTTTTCATTGAGCTGACGGCGAAATGCTTCCACATTTGCTTCTTCTATAGAAAGACCTGCTGCCATAGGATGGCCACCATACTGGAGCAACAGACTGTCACATTTTACAAGCTCCTCATACATGGAATAATTTTCTGTAGATCTGCCGCTGCCTTTCACCGATTTTTCCCCTCTTGTAAGAACAAAAGCAGGCTTGTGATATTTTTCACGGATTCTTCCTGCTATGATTCCTGCAAGACTCTCATGACAATCCGGCAAAAATACAACCATTACTCTGTCATTTTTCAGATTACTGCCATTAATCAGCTTGTAAGCAGCTTCTGTGCCCTGTTCCGTCAGTGCCTTACGGCTGTCATTCAATGCTTTCAGATCGTTTGCAAGCTTTGCAGCCTCTTCTTCATCTTCACACTGCAAAAGAGACAGGGAGCGCATGGCTGTATCCAGTCTTCCGCTGGCATTAATGCACGGACCAAGGCGGAAACCAATATCGTAGGAACTGATTTTCTGATTTTCCAGGCCAATTGCTCTTATCAAAGCTTTCAATCCCTTATTTTTTGTATGAGGCAGACGTAAAAGTCCCTCTTTTACAAGAATACGGTTTTCTCCCTGAAGATCCATAATATCTCCAACTGTGGCAATAGCCGCTGGTTCCAGATAATCTTCTTTCTCACTCTCTGGGATTCCGTATTTCTCATACAATGCAAAAACCAGTTTCATTGCAACCACTGCGCCACAGATATTTTTATTTGGATATATACAGTCAGGCTGTTTTGGATTGATAATTGCATCTGCCAGAGGAAGCTTGTATTTTCGCCCTTCTTCTGTATCTTCAAAAGGAACCTCGTGATGATCCGTCACTACCACTGTCATACCCATTTCTTTTGCAAATGCGATCTGATCTGCAGCCGAAATTCCATTGTCACAGGTCACGATCGTATCTACTCCATCCTCTTTTGCTTTCTCTATAAGATGATTATGAATTCCATATCCATCTGCAATGCGGTCCGGAATATAGGTATCTACATTCGCCCCCAGGCGTTTAAATCCTTTTAACAGAATATAAGTTGCAGTTACACCGTCAATATCATAATCTCCTATAATTCTCATCCTGGTTCCCAGATCTATTTTTTGCGAAATAATTTCCACAGCTTTGTCAATATCCTTCAGACTTTTCCAGGATGGAATGTCATCCAGGGTTCCGTTCAGATACTGATTAATTTCTGCATCTTCTGTAATATCCCTGTTCCGAATAATCCTGGCGATCACCGGATCTATTCCATACTTCCGGCCAATCTCCTGAAAATCAGCTCTTTTCGCCGCTAATACCCATTTTTCCATGCTCTGTCTCCTGTTGTAAATTGTATTGCTATTTAATTGGTTGGTCGTTATCCCGGACGCGATTTCACAATGTATATTCACCGCCGCGCGTCGCAACGTTCCGGCAAGCTAATGACTAACTGCGACTAAGACGCTCAGGAGAGCCTTCGCGCCTAAGTCTCCGTAAGTCATGGATCTCGCCTCCACTAAAACCGCTCCTGAAATGCGCGGCTTGCGAA
>NZ_JADNDC010000025.1:0-67051 GCF_015551645.1 Ruminococcus sp. D54t1_190329_F1 | reverse complement strand
TTCTGCTCATACTTGAACTTCTTTTCGCCAGCCTGCACGGGAATTTCTACCACAACATTTTCGCCTTTCTGTACGTCGGAATAAAGGTTATAGCTTCGTCTGGCTAAGACCCTGCGATTATTTTTATCTCTTTCAAAGACTGGCTCGCTTTCGCCTGCAAATTCAAGAGTTGCAAAAGACTGTGCCATATCTGGCACGACATATTTCATTTCCATACTGTTTTACCTCGTTTCTTTCTATATTTGATAAGTTTTTTAATTGTGATTTCTTATTCTGGCGGTTTGGGAAGTACCAGCAATCCCCCAGATAGTAAAGGGTAAAATCAATGCTTACGCACCCTTGACTATCCGTGTTCTTGCAGGTTGTAGGCAGACAAGCCAGAATAAGCAAAAATCTGCCGTTTGACAGCTTCGGCGGAGAGCGTGATTTTTCTTTCCTCATACCGTTACCGCCTTATGATTTCTTCATTTTACGGCGTTTGTAAAGATATGTTCCAGCCAGTCCACCAGCAGACGCAAGCAACATCACGATAAATGCCATTACATTTGTACTGTCGCCCGTTTTGGGACTGTCGCTAGGTCTGTTAGGCTTTTCCGGTGTCGGTGGTGTTTCGGGTTTCTCTGGTTCTTCTGGCTTTTCCTTAAAAGTAATCGTCTGTCCCTTATCCTCAATATCCTTATGCTCGGTAACTTTCTTCGGCTCGTCTGGATTGCTTAAATCGTATAATTCCTCAAAAGTTACAAGCTGTTTGCCGTCAAGAGAAGTAGCGTCAAACGTAAAAGCAACTTCCACTTTCATAGTTTTGCTGTCAGCAATAAAAGTGTAATCACTTTCCACACGTTTTCCATTGATAAGAAGTTCTGCATTTTCTTCTTTCAACATCTGCCAGCCCACAAGTTTGTACTGTGTACCGACTTCTAAGCCCTCTAAGGTTACGGTATCAATGATTGTAACGTCTTTTCCTGCTTTAAGCTCTTTGTTGCCGTCCTTATCGGTAGCGGTAGTATGTATCTTGATGATACGCTCTGTGATAAGTACCGTTTGCCCGTCGTCCTCAATGTCTTTGTGTTCTGCAACTTTTACGGGTTCGTCTGGATTGCTGAAATCATATAATTCTTCAAAGGTAACAAGGTTTTTGCCACCTAAAGCAGACGCATTGAATGTATAGGAAATTTCCACTTTCATTTCTTCATCATCAGCGACAAAGGTATAATCGTTTTCTACACGTTTCCCGTCAATGATAAGCTCGGCGTTTTCTTCCTTTAACATCTGCCAGCCTTTCAACTGATACTTTGTGCCTTTTGTAAGTCCGTCTAATTTGACAGTATCAACGATTGTAACCTCTTTTCCTGCAAGGATAGTCTTTTCGCCGTCTTTGCTGGTCGCTGTGGTATGAATAGAGATTTCTTTTTCGTATTCATCAGTTAGCGTTCCTAAATCAATCACAAGGTTATTTCTTGATACCACGATTTCAAAAGGTGGGATAAGTTCAAAGCCTTTGTTACTATCGCAACGCATTTCTTCAATGATATAGGTATCATAAGGTAATGCCCCCTTGCTGTCGTCTGGTTCAGAAGTCCCAAACCACACACCGTCCTCACTGGTCTTGCCTGCGTTTGTATTGTGCTTATGAGAAGCCCAGTCAGCAGAAGTGGAAAACTGCCCGTTATCATCAGTTACCACAACATGATTTTCGCCCGTTGTCTTGCTTGTGATCCTAAAAGGAACATCAGCAAGACGCTTATGTGTGCCTGCACCGATTTTTACACCCTCAATATCTCCACGCTTAATCTGATTGTAGATAGAATGAGCTTCGTCGGTTAAGTCCACGATTTTTCCATTTTCTGTGATTGTAAAATCAATCGGTTTTGCACCGTCAGTTAAGTAACCGTCGGGAGCTTCACTCTCAACAATACGGAATTTTCCATAAGGTAAGAGGTCAGAAGAAGTAGAAGCGATACCCTCAATATCTGTACGAATAGTTTTTACGACTTCATTTTTCTTATATAGCTTGCCCTCAACCAAAACAGAATTATCATTTAAGGAAATGATGTCAAAGACAGTATCTTTCAGAGTGGCACTTCCTTGTGGCTTTGTATCGCCCGTTTCTAAATCTCGTTTCTGAATTTTGACACCGCCACGGATAACCTTGTCTGATACGGAAAACTGGTTACTTCCAGATAATACGGCAAGGTCGCCGTCCTCGGTAATCTGTGTTACATATAAGCCCTTAATCTGTTCGGACTTATCGCCAGCCTGCATATATGCACCCTCTAACAAGTAGCCGTTTGGAGCTTTCGTTTCCTCAACGGTTAGCGTTCCAAGTGGAAGAACCGCCTTGCCGTCCTGCATATAGAAGCTATCGCCAGATACCTTGTATGCGTCCGCTAATTTTGTAATGTAGTGAGTTGTCCCGTCGCTATCTGTTTCAGCGATTGTCTTTGTAACCCATGTACGAGTAGCTTTGGCAGGGAGATTGTCTTTATTATAGAAGCCTGCATAATACTTCCATGTAAATTCCGCACCTGCTAAAGAAGCGTTCCCTTGCGGATTGTCTTTCTGTGTTTCCATATCAATCTTGAAAAGCTCAATCAAAGTGTCCGTTACTTTTGGTGTATCTGATACATTCAAAGTTGCTGTTTCGCCAGCTTTGATTGTTAATGGATAGATTGTCTTATCCACTTTATATCCTGCTGGTGCGGATAATTCCTTGATATAGACTGTGCCTGCTTTTACCTCTGCAATATCTGTATTTCCGTTTTCATCAGTCGTAAGGGTGGCAAGCTGTTTCGTGCAGTCCTTATCAGAAAAGACACCATAGGTCGCACCAGCGATAGAGTAATTCCCGTTACCGTCTGTAATGCTGGTATTACTGGAAGTCTTTTGCAGTTTCGCATTTCCGACATTCAGCTTCGCCCAGAATTGTCCCAATTCCTGCCCCTCGCCAGAGTAGATATAACCGCCACATTCATAGCGTTCTTTATTCTCTTTGACAAAGGCTCTTGCACCAGAGAAAACTTCGTCCTGCGTTGCCTTTGGAATTTCATCATAAGAAGCTCGCACGTTATCACATTGCCAGCCAAGATGTACGCTCAATCTCTGCCAGACGACACATTGTTCCAACAGATAGACTTGTTTGTAGTTAAATTCCTTGTGAGCTTCGCCATACTGTTTGACATACTCTAAAGATAACGCCACATCTGAAATCTGATCGGCACTCATGCGTGAGCTTGCGTCAGCTCTGGTCTTGTAACCATTCTTAAAATCTGTATTAATGTCAATACAATAGGCAGTTTCGTCCTCGACTTTCATATAACCCTCATTGAATGTCGAACCGATAGAACCGTCATTCATTACTTTTTCAATGATACCGACACGCTCTGCACTTTCCGTCCAGTATTGCTTACTTTCTGCATGGACGGGTGTAGTCGGTAAAGCAGTAACGACAGTTGCAAGAGCTAAGAAGCCCGTACACAATCGTTTCCATGTCTTTTTCATAAATCTAATGCTCCTTTCATTTTGGGTGATAAAATAGCCGTCCAATAAGAACGGCTGGAAATAGAAAAGGAACGTCATTTTAGGCGTTCCATAGTCTATAAAATATTCAATTTTTTTCTTGTTTCAATACTGATGTGCTGTACCATATCTTTGCATATCTAGGAAAACTGGCGTATCAAGGCTCATTCAATGGTAGTAAATAAGTAGTAAATTGATGTATTTGTTCCCTTGAAAATGCTGATAGATACTGTGTTTTAGCGGATAATCAGATTTTTATTGTGTTTTTTCTGAAAAAACAAAAGGTCACTGGTAACTGCGGTATTGGCGCTCTTTCCAAAAGAATCTGCCGGAAGCCGGACTGCCCCTAAAAGGTCTGCCTGTTCTGCCATATTTTTTCTCACAGCGCTGTCATTTTTATCCAACGTCCCTTTTGAAGTTACCACTGCCAAAATGCCTCCTGGCCGAAGGAGGTCCATGCTTTTCCGGATAAAATAATCATGGACTTTCAACTTCATCTTTTTATATCGGGGATCATACAAACGGAAATCCCCAAAAGGCACGTTTCCTACAATTACATCAAAGCTGTTATCCTCAAATTCCGTTTTTTCAAATCCTTTAATCTGGATACTGGCTGAAGGGTGGAGCTTTTGTGCAATCCTTCCGCTTATGGCATCAATCTCCACGCCATAAAGCTGGGATTTTTGCATACTTTCCGGAAGACCATGAAAAAAGTTTCCAATCCCCATAGCCGGTTCCAGAATTTTTCCCTTCTGGAATCCAAACTGCTCCAGGGCTTTATAAACACCCCGCACGACTTCCGGCGGCGTATAAAAAGAACTGTTGACACTGGCCCTTGCCTGGGCGTATTCTTCTGCGGTCAACAGTTCCTTCAATTCCTGATATTCTTTTTTCCACTCCGGGCGTTTACTGTTAAAAGCATTTGGCAGCCCGCCCCACCCTACATACCCCGCAAGAATTTCCTGTTCTTCTTTTGTGGCATTTCTCTCTTCCTGCTCCAGTGTTTTTAAGATACGGATTGCCCGGATATTTTTCTGATACCGGCTTTTATCCCCACCGGTAAACTGCAACCACCCTTCTGGGTAATAATAATCTCCGGCTTCTTCCTTGCCTTCTGTCTGGACAGAGGTTCTTCCTTCCTGCCAAAGCTCTTCCTTTTTAAGAATTTCGCTATATTCTTCCCATAATGCCGGAAACCAGGGAAGCAGACGGTACATATTCTCCTGCTGCTCTAAGGTTTCTGAATCTTCGGTATAGGCAATCTGGTCCTCCTCTGCCAGATGTGCAGTAAGCCCGCCAAACTGATCCCAGGAAAGTTCCTGCAGAAAATCTTGGCTTTCCGGCAGGGTGATCTTAATCCCATTTTCCTGAATACAAAGCTCATAGCTTCCATGTTCTGTCCGCACCAGATAATAAGGCTGGCCTTCCGGTACTTCCCGAAGCAAAAGCATCTTCAAAAAATGGTCTTTTTCTTCCGGTAGCTGATTGGTCGTATAGACCAGACAGAGCATTTTCTTTAAAATATCCGCCTGGATATTCTGTTTATAAAAGGCTATGCCAATCTCTTCTAATGGGATTGGTTCCTTTTCCTCAATCACTTCCTGCACTTTCTCTGGCTGTAAGGTTTCTTCCTCTGTTTCTTCCCCATTTTCTAAGGCTTCCTCCGATACAGATAACAAAGGAAGATAGGTCCCTTTTTCAATCCGTTTCCCAATTTCCAAAGAAACTTCGTCCCAGTACCAGAACGCCTCCTTCATGGAAGTTCCCTCACTCCAAAGGATATAAAAACCACTGGAACCGCTTTCTGCGGTCAGGATACCGTCTTTTGTATGGGCTTCTCTTTTTACATCTCCATACAATTCATAAAGATAAGCTTCCCGGTCTGTTTCCTCTGGATTGTTCCGGTAAAACTCATAAATTTTATATGGTATCTCCTGCTCCGTCATTTCCAGAAGAATTTTCTCTTTCTGCCAGTTTTCCGGCTGTGCAGGTTCTATCTCCCCAGACAGAAAAGGAACCGCCGAAGCAGTTCCTTTCTCTGTATCCTCTTCTGTTTTTTCCTGTTTTATCCGATCCTGAGCTGAATGATCTCCTCCATAACCTGTTTCTGTGCTTCCATATCCGCCTGTATCCGAAGGTTGGTCATTTCCAACGTGTTGTAAGGGTCTATCCTGTCCTCCCTGGTCCAGGTCTTCAGAAAACTTTCTG
Source organism: Ruminococcus sp. D54t1_190329_F1 (assembly GCF_015551645.1). Lineage (NCBI taxonomy): Bacteria > Bacillati > Bacillota > Clostridia > Eubacteriales > Oscillospiraceae > Ruminococcus > Ruminococcus sp. D54t1_190329_F1. The sequence goes on along the minus strand of NZ_JADNDC010000025.1, from coordinate 61,327 downwards.
CCAGTTTCTCGTGGTATTCCTCCGCTTCTGTCTGGATTTTCATAAGCCGCTCCATCAGTTTCCCGGACAGGAGCATCATTTCGTATTGTGCCTGGTCCGTTCTCTTCATTTCCTGTGCTGCGATCCTGCCGTAACGGTTCAGGGACGCCAGCATCTTCTCCTCGCTCATCACGCCCTCTAAGACTGGTATCTGTACGCCATTCATTTCCCTGTACTGGATTCCTGCGATCCCTTCCATAATACTGCCTCCTTTCAAGGTCTATGTTCTTCATGGTCCTTGCAATCTGTAACACAATCCGCCCAGATAAATGGGATACTAACCGTCCTGTCCGGTACAGAACCTCCTCATTCTCTGAAAAACCGCAGATAAAAGAAAAATCCAGGGTGTCATCTCGGATACCGCAGCGGCTTTTCACCGCATAACAGACACTGTTTACAAGAAACTCTGTAATCTGGTTTTCTTTTACCTCCTGTCCCTCTCCGATAAGGACAGCCAGCTTCTGCAAGGATTTTAAAATTTCATCTTCCTCTTCTATCATAAACCAAACATTTGTTCTTGTAAAGGCGTCTAAAGAATTTTTAAACTTTTTTTCCTGTTCGTAGATTTCCGGGAACAGCTCCCTTGCCAGCAGTCTGCGGTTTGTCCCATTCACCTGCCAGTTCCAGGGCCGGATTCCCTGTCCCTTTACATCTTGAATATCATAAACATGGGTAACTCCTTCCCCGAAAATTTTGGAAGGAAATACTGCAATTCCTTTACTTCCTCTGGCAACCGGCAAATCCATTTCCAGCCAGGCATCATATCCTGCAAGAACGGACGCATCTGGGCGCTGGGCATATACCATACAGGTATTTAAGAAGTCCAACTGATACAAGCGCCCCATGCAGGAAAGGAAATTTTTCCAGGAATCCTCCGACTCTGAAATCCAGTGTATGGTTTCCTCATACAGTTCCCGTACTTTTGTGATATGCTTCATCTGCTGTTCCTTCTTTCTTTTACAGGTACCAGTTCTTTTGCAGAAATATCACGATAGGAAAAATCATCTGCCCCCAGCACGATTTTTTCTGCATAATAATCTGCTTCTGCTTTTGCAGTTGCCTCCAGTTCATTCCTGCCCCGGTATCTTACTTTTTTCTCCAGGACTTCTGTTATGGTCACTTCATATTCTTTTTCGTCCATGCTTCTCCTTTCTTACTGCAAGCGGCTGGGTCTTCCATACAGCCCAATGTTCGACGGATTGAACGGGTCATTCACTACTCCACGTCTGCTGTTGGCTGCATGTACCATTCTGCCATTACCAACATAAATTGCCACATGGGAAATATTGCGGAACTGCCCATTCTGCTCATAAGAGTAAAAAATCAGATCTCCCGGCTCCAGTTCGCCTTCTGTAACTTCCAACCCATGTGTTACCATAAATTCTCCCTGGGTAGAGGCAATCGCCGGAAGGGAAATGCCTACCTCCTGATACAACCGCTGTACCAGGGAACTGCAATCATAATATCCTTCCTCATACCGGTGTTCCTGACTGTATTTGCAGCCTACCTTCGTCAGTGCCAGATTTGCAACGTCACTTCCTACGCCAAAGGAAGGGATCTCATTTCGGAATTCCTCACTCATGACTTCCCTTAAAAGTTCTTCTTCTTTTTCGGTCAGCTTTCCAAGTGCAATATAGTCCTCATAATTCAGGTTCTTGACGTAGCAGCCCTTCTTTGTTACCGTAATCTCATTTTCGTCCCCATCTGCCAGAAACGCTTCAAAAGTCTGATGTCCCCAGGCAGACGCAGTTGCATGATCTGCACAGAAAACATCAAATTGTACCCCATACCGGTCAAATGCCCCGGTATCCTCTACGGTATATTCAATCCCGTTCATAATGATCCTGGTTCCCATAGGGACAAAGGGATTTTGTGCATCTACTGCAAGGGTATGGTCCGGTTTTGGCATGACACCGGAGGCTGTCGGTCCTCCTGCCCACTGCCCACAGCAGATACTGCACTGGCAATAACCGCTGGTGACAACATTTCCCAGGCTTTCCCCTGCCTTTATGGTGGTGGTTATGGTCGTGTTTTCAAAACTGTTCATTTCATCAAAGATTTCCTTCAGCTTGTCCTTATGCCGCTGATCCATATCCACACCCATATCCCCGGTTCCATACTTCACCATATAGACCATTAAAGTATCATAGTAATTACTCACATAATTCCCGTTTTTCTCATGGAGATAGGTGACTGCCCCATCTTCCCCATTTTGTCCAAGTTTTGTATTAAAGTCCATGTAGTAACCGCTTAAAACTTCCCGGACGGTAGGGTTCTCCTCAGACGGATTTGGCATGAACGCACCAAGTGGCGAACAGTATAAGAGGAAAAAAATAATCACCACAGGGATTGCCACCACGAGCAGAATACTGAACAGTGGAGCCAAAAGCGCCCCGGCAAACTGGATCACCTTCAGCATAAACACAGAGGCTTTCATCTTTACAATATCTTTTGCCACCTGTGCTAAACTGTCCTGCTGCCCATTTCCGGTGAGCTTATTGATCATATACTGGATTTTCCTCTGCCGGACTGCCTGCTTTTTCTGTTTTTCCATCTGTTTCTTTTTCACTGCTTTTGTTTCTTTGTAAAACTGCTTATTGGTGATCTTCCCATCTGCCTGTTTTACCTTTAATTCCTGCTCTGCCTTTCTATAGCTCCGATCCTTCCACAGCTTTTCTGCTGGTTTTGCTGCTGTCCCCATGACATAAAGGGAATCATTGACTTCCTCCCCGCCCTCTAACTGGGTCAGTATAGCAGCCTCTCCCCGGCGTACACCCTTTATGGCAGTCTGCTTCGCCAGGGAAGATTTTTTTGTTTCCGCCAGCTTTGCAGCCTGTTCCCTCCGATACTGTTCCTTCGCCCGGAAACCAGCAGAGGGCTGGCTGTTTGGTACTGCCCCCTGTTTCATCTGATCCGACTGTAAGGTTTCCGGTACGGATACGGTACTTTTGGACGTTCCATTTTGTTTTCTATCTTCTGCTGCTCCCCGGATTGCTGCCTCTTTCCCGGCTTGCTTTTTCTTTTCCTTTTGTTTTTCAAACAGCGCTTCTCTGCCCTGCTCCGGCTGTTTCCCTTTTTCTGCCCCTTCTTTTTTCTTTCTCTGCCCTAAAAGATCGGCCACCGGCTTAGAAGTAAAGGCAGCTTTCTTTTCCTTTGCAGATAAAATAGGATTTTTCTTATGCACCGTCACCTGGGCTTCTTTTTTTAATTTCAGTTCCGGCTCTTTTTCTTTTTTTACCTTAATCTCCAAAGCAGTCCCCCTCTCCGGGGTTTAATTCTTCTGCCTGATACCAGAGTGCCTGAAACAGATACCCCTGTTCCTTTTCTCTGGATGGTGGTCCATATTCCTTTTCCAGTTCCTGAAAGGCTTCCGTAAGGTTTCCGGGAAATTCCTGGTAATCATCTTCCGTCAGGATATACTTTTCGCTGAACAGTACCTGCTCCAATTCCCCCGCCTCTACTAAATGGTCAATGTCTTCCGGGGAAAGTGGCGGTCCCAGTCTGTCATAAGTCTTTTCTTTCAGGTAGGAAAACTGGTAAAGATCCGTCTGCTGCGGTAAAATCTTCTCTTTACTGCCATCAAAGAGCAAAAAAATAGCTTCCGCTTTTAAGAAAACGGAAACCTCAGCCTGCTCACCATATTTTAGTGCCTGCCCCTTAGAAGAAAACTCCAGCCAATCCGGAATACGGATTTCCAGCATCCAGGCTTCATACTGCAGTCCAAAAGATAATTGATATTTTGCGATAATTCCTCCTCCCTTCCACTACAAATAGTCATAATAAATCTCATTGGTATCTTCATGAAAGGACAATTCATACTGTCCGGGGATACCAGGATCCTCCATCCACCAACGGAAAAAAGCATCTACATCTGACCATAAGCGGGAATTGCACTGCCTTCCTGCAGCTTTCCTTAACTCCAGCATTTTAGCAAAAGCCCGCCGGTAAGCCCTCTCATAGGTCGGGAAGATGCGGAACTCCCGGTATCTTTGTTTTCCTGCCATAGGACAGCCTACACAGCCAACCCAGTGAAATCCCATTTCGTAAAGAGGGTTCATGGGTATTTTCTCTGCCTGGATATACTCCCAGACCTGCTGGTCACTCCAGTCAACAATGGGATTGCATACGTGTTTGCCCCTTGACAGGCATGATTCAAAGAGTCGCCTGGTATCATCATTATCATTATTTAAAATAATGGCACGTTTTTTTCCATTTGGGACAAAGTTTTCATAAATCCCCCTGTTTTTCCTCCGCTTTCGGCTTTCTGCCCACCGGACACCTGTGGTGATAAAACGCCCAGCCCCACCATTTTCTTTTAGAACCTCACAACAATACCGGATAGTCCTGGTAGGAGGGATCATTTTCATGGGGATCAGGCTCCACATAGTTATCCGCTGCCCTTTATAGTAAGGTTTATTGATACTACAAGTTATACCGGCCTGTTCTGCCTTCTGAAACTGTTCCCTCACATAATAAATAGTCTGTGGGGCATCTGCAGTAGTCAGGTTGTGCATCAGTTCAAATGGCACGCCGGAACGCCGTACCAGTTCCCTGCATACGGCGCTGTCTTTTCCTCCACTGTCCGTCACTACCAAAGGAAGCCCATAATGTTGCAGGGACATCTGGCTGGCAGTGCGGATACGTTCTATTGCTGTTTTTTCTAAATCCAATTTTTTTCAGGAGGGAAGATATCTTTTACATGGCCAAAACTCCGCCTCCTTTCCTAATTTTATCTGCCGCCCCTTTTTGGCGGCTCATATCCATTTGCTGCATACGCTTCTACGGTCATACCGTATGACTCTGCTTCCTGTCGTATCTCTTCCATAACCTGTTCTTTGTATGATTTATCCGGACAGGCAGTTGCAAAATCCCGGATATCCGGCATACAAGGCAGCTCCTTCCCTGTATTTAATGCAATCCTGCTTTCCCGGATATAGGCAAGCATGGCTTCCTGATATGCTTTTCGTGATGCGTCCCCCTGCGTCAGTAAAGGGACTTTCTTTTCTATTTCCTGTTCTTCCAGAACCGCTGTTTCCAGTTTTTCCAGGTTGCAGAAATACTGAAGGGTAGGAAGCATCTCCTCCAGTACCCATCTCATTTGCTGTTGTTCATGTTCCCATTCTTCTGTTGTCCTGGCGGTCTGTTTCATAAGCTGCTGCCCTTCTTCTGTATGGAGATAATAATCTGCAAATGCTTTTACATGATCCAGCAGATTTCCTTCCCCGTCACCAAAATCCTGGCGCCCGGTATAAGACATGACTTCCCCCTCTGAGAGAAAACAGATTTCAAAATGTGTTTTGTAATAACCTGCCATATCTTTCTCTTCCACTGCCTGCCGATCCAGCTTTCCGAACAATTCTACCGCTTGATTTAATGGCATGGCTTCTTCCAATGGAATGTCCGGGTGTTCACTGATCCGCACATACACAAAGGGTTTCAAGTCCACCGGCGGAATAAGTTTTACCTGTTCCAGTGTTGTCTTTAGCTTGTCTGCCTGTTCTTTCAACTCTGATTTCTGCTCAAATATCTTGCTTCCCAGCCACCTGCTGTATTCCTCTTTTCCGTCTTGACATAAGGCTTTCCATATAATAGCTTCCTTATGTTCTGCTTCTTTCGGATAAAAGGTATGGTAAAAATCAGGGTCAAGATTTTTTTCCAGTTTAATCATTTCATCTGCAAAAACAGTAGCCTCCAAGGTTTTCTCTGTTAAAAGCCCTTTGGTATCAATGACTTTTGTTTCCGGAAGATAAGCACTCAGTTCCCTGGCAGCTATAAAAACCTCTGGGTATTGGTTTTGATCATAGATATCTCTCAAAAGATCCACATCCAACTCCCCGTTATAAACCAGGGAAAATTCCAATGGAATACCATCTTCTTCCTCCACATGAAGCCCAATTCCTTTTCCTGCATTCAACCTTTCAGAAGGAATACTCTGATAGATCTTTACTGCCTCTTCTGCACTGTGGATATCCTCCCTGTATTCTCCATAGCGGTTAAATTCCATACATTCTGCCACATAATACGTTGTCAAACGTCCGGTGGCATTCTCGCCCATCTCACCTTTTTCCACGTAGCAATACCTCCTTTTTATGCACAAAAAAAGCACTACCGTTTTTAGCGATAATGCTCTTTGTGTTACTTCTTATTTTCTTTTTAAATGATACAGCCATGCTCAATCAGCTTCTGCTGTCTGGTCGTTAAAATAGAATATTCAAGGCTTTCCCTGTCTTGATGCAAGTAAAAACAAACAGGTTCCCTTAATTTGCTCTTTTTCGGAACAAGCTCAAAGGCAAATTGCCCACTGTCAAACCGGGCACCATCAAAGTATCCCTGAATAAACCGTTCTTCCGTATTCCCACTATGTAGCAATTCATCAATCATTACTACACCGATATAGTGTTTTTCCCTTAGCGAAGCCTCAATCTCTGCAAGGTAATCAAAAGGAGGCTCGCTAGTCTTCATAACCACAAGAATATTTTCTTTTTCTTCACTTATCACAATCATATCAAAGTTATTCATCTAACTTACTCCTTTCTCCTAATTTCTAAATCACTTCATAATATTCATCAATAATCGCCAATGCTCTTTTAATCAAATCATGAGCACCTTTTATATCCAGCATCTTTGTAGTATCAATTGGTGCTGTAGGGTCATCCCAATGTTCTATTGGATGGCGATTGCTGTTATAAAACGTATAAATATTTCCAATATACTTTACCTGCTCAGGCTTTGCATTTCCATATCTCTCTGGTTTCAGCTTATATTTTACACCTATTTTATCAAACATATCAAAATGATTTTCTTTGATGTACTGCGCATTTGGTATAATACCACATTCTATTAATGCTATTTTTAATTGTGCTTCTACAACACGAATTGCCGGCTGAGCCAAATATGTTCCATCAAACATATCATCTGTGACCTTTAAATTATACACAGCCTGATGAAGAGATCTTTCCATTTTCTTAGACGGTAGCTTATCATAAGCATTTGGCATATAAAACTGAAATTCAGAGCGAACCTCGTCTTTATCTATGTTAAGATTATATGTGTCATTAAAAATTTTAGGAATTTCTTCTACTTCTATTAATTCAGTAATATATCCAATAATAGTAGAAAATAACACTTCTGGTCTTCCTTGCATTACTACTTTATTATGCTTTTGATAATGTGTCACAACTACTCTATCTTTACTTTTGTTACATTTTAAAGAAACTGCTTTTCCATGAGCAATCTTTTTTTCATCTATAATTAGATTGTCTTTTCCAATTTCATCAACAGCAAGTGCTATAACTGTTGACAAATCTTCATCTGAAATTCCCTCAACTGTAAACCAAAAATCGCCTCTTTTAACTTTAGGAATCCCATTACCTTCTGTTAAAGCAGCTTTGGCTAATTTATCTGCTTCTTCATTATAATGATCTCCAGAATGAGCTTTTACCTTTTGATAAGAAATTTTTAGAATATCTGATTTACTCTTCATAAAATTTGCATATTTCTGAGTAAGTGTATTCTTTGCCTTCCATTCTCCTTGAGCCCACTTTTCAATTCCTTCATAATCATAACGAAGTTCTAAGTTATGATAACCATTCTTAATTGCCCATTGTACTGCATACATAGCACCAAGCATTTCACCAGCAACATTTCTAATTGCTAAAGAGTCCGGTTCATTTCCATTTCCTGATTCTCTAATAGTTTCTCCTCTTGGTGTAAGAATAATACACCCAAAAGCATATTTTCCTATTTTCTCATCAAAACTACCATCTACATATACAACTAACTGGTTTGTTGTGTTCTCTTCTATATCTACTTTTTTAATTTCTTGTATCCTATTCTCTAAATAGTTTTTCGCTTCCTCTTCTGTTTCAAAACCTTTATACTCTGCTCCCGGATATCCACTTACCGACTCTTTACACTCATTCCATGAATAAAACAAACCGGTTTGCTTACCCTTTTTTACAGCATAAACTTTTTTCTTTGCCATGTATACTCCTTCAAGATTTGGGATTATAGCATAATACAACCTGTTCGTCAAGAATTTTATGTTTACACTTTGACGATATTTGTCTATTTAGCTACTTTTATTTTCTGTTTCTTATTTTATTATACATGTTCTGTCAAAACCAGTCAATGTATTTCACTGTTGCAATAATTAATGTACCTTCTCTTTCTCACTCTTTACATAAGGAAGAGATTGCTCTGCTGCTACTTCTTCCATTTGAAAGTATTCTGGCAGTATGTTTTCTTCCCTGAAACTAAAATACCGGTTCTCAGCCACCACGATATGATCCAACACCTCAATCCCCATAAGATTGCCGGCTTCTGCCAATCGCTTTGTCACTTCTATATCATGCCTGCTTGGTTCTGGATCACCGGAAGGGTGGTTATGTGCCAAAATGATACTGCTGGCATTGGATAAAATCGCAGATTTGAATACTTCTCTTGGGTGAACCAGTACACTATTTAACGTTCCCATACCTACTACGTTGACATTAATAACCTGGTTTTTTGTCCGAAGGTTTAAAATACAGAACATTTCCCGGTCACAATCTTTTAAAAAATCCTGAAAGAGTTCTGCCACATCACAGGGATTTTTTAATTCTTTACTACTGTATAGAGGAGGTTCTTCCACCAGGCGTATACTTACCACATCTATTTTATGTGTCTTCTCCATGTTCTTCCTTTCCAAAACAAATCTCCAGCATAATTCCCTCCGGCAGATTTTTTAAAAGTCTTTCCAACTGTTCTAAATTCATTTCTATTTGATATGTTTCAGCCATTCTGCCACCTTTCCCATGATATACAAAAAGAGTGCCTGATAAAAGAACTGCACTCTTTTTGTCCTATCCTTTTTCTACTTTACCGACTTATAATTTTTGCTGTTGCCTAATTTTTTCTCGTCTGTCATACCTTTTCCTTTACAGATAAAAGAAAAAGTTCCTTTCAGATTACATTACTCCTGCTTTGTCTGCAACGCCTTTTCGTGAAGGTTGGTATTGAAAAGCGCATACAGCGGATTGGCTTCTTTTTCCATACGGTTATCAAATGGAATACAGGTATTTCCATACTTAATGATCCCCGTACCGGAAGGAGAATTATCTACATATTTTAATTGTGCTTCTGGAATTCCTGCTGCAGTGGATAATTCCTGACTGTCTACATTGGACTGCTTTAACAGGGCAATAAACTCACTGTTCCCCAGCATGGTCATGGCTGTATAGTTCTGCAGCATATCAACCAAATTTTGGGTGATTCCTGTGCATAGTCCCCCTTGCTTCCTCACTTTTTTCCAGAGGCTGAACAAAAATTTCGCACTATACTCCCGGTCAAGAACCGTATGGAACTCATCTATATAAAGCCAGGTTGCCCTTCCTTTCTTTGCGTTTTCTGCAATCCTGGCACTGATATTTTCCAGCATGACCAGAGTGGAAATGGCTCCCAGCTCTTTCCCCAGGTCCCTGGTACCATAGACAATGAACCTTGCCTGTACATTCACATTGGTATGGTTATTGAAAATATTTAAAGAGCCATTTACAAACAGCTCCAACGATAAAGCAATGTCCTTTGCCTCTTCTTCTGGCTGCTCCAACAATAACTCATAAAATTCTGACATGGTAGGGATATGCTTTTCCCTTGCCTTTGCAATGTCGATATACAGCTTTCGTACACAACGGTCTATAATGGATTTATGGCGGCTGTTTAGATTATCCCCGTAACATTGTTCACACAGCCCCAGCATAAATTCCCCTTTATCTCGGATATATCCCTGGGAATCGTTTAAATCCAGCGCCCAGACATCCATCTCCAAAGGATTGATGTAATTCTTTGTATAGGTAGACAGGTTAATGATTGCCGCCTGGTTTCCCAGGGCTTCTGCAATATCAAAATATTCCAGTGTCGGATCGATACAGATAATATCATCATCTGTTCCTAAGAACACCTGCAGCATTTCCGACTTACTGAAATAGGATTTTCCGGAGCCGGGGACACCGAATACCATTCCATTTCCATTTGCCAGTTTTTTCCGGTTTCCAATGCAAAGGTTATGAGAAACCTGGTTAATGCCATAGCAGACGCCGGACTTTTCGTTTAATTCCTGTACATTAAAGGGAAGAAGGGCTGCAATATCCCTGGTGAGCATGGTCCGCATTGTGCTGATCTGCCGGTTTCCCACTGGAAGTATGGTATTCATAGCTTCCCTCTGCTGATAATAGTGGGTTTCAATCTGGCACATGCGTCCATTGCCGATATTTTTAATGGTTTCGGTTACACTGTCTAACTCCTTCTTGTCCTCTGCCATGATCAAGAAATTAACCCCTGTATAAAACAGGTTCTGGTCATTTTCCCGCACGTCGTCCATAAGATTTACAATCTTCTCCTTCTGGACTTTCTTGATATGAGAAATGTCACTGGAAAAGTCGTTATTTTTATTACGGACTCTCTGCTGCTTTAAAATATCATTTTCAATGCCCAGATATTTCTTCTGAAGAACCTTATTTGCCAGTTCTTTTGGTACTGGTACAATGCAGATTGTAGTGATGCTATGAACCGGAAGACTGGTAATCTCATTTAAAAAGGTATCCGATAAAGAAGACGGATATTTTTTAATGAATAATGCCCTGCATTTTTTCCGTTCCGTTTCAAAATAACCTGGGTAAAACTGCATATACCCTGGTGAAATATCATTTTTAGGATCACCGCCCTTTTTTAACGCCTGTCTGAAATCAAAGGAGAATTGTTCTTCTTCCCCTATACGGTAAAAATTGAAAAGTACCCGCAGCCGCTCTTCTGCATTTAATTCTTCAATGCAGGAACCAAGTTCTCCAAAGTTCTGTTTTAAGGTAGCTTCAAAAGTGGCAAAAAATGCTTTTGCCTGTTCGTAGGATTTCCGTTCTACACATACAGTCAGCAGTTTTTCCTGCTCAATCCCCTGCCTTCCATCTACAATGCGCTTTTCAATAATCTGATTATAACTTCCACGCAGCCAGTTAAAACCATCTCCTTTTTCCTGGAAAAGTACATGCTCCCGGAAATCCTGCATATTTTTATTCCGATTAAAAATGGTAATAAGAAAATATATATCAATGGCATTTACCGTCTTACAATACTGCTTTAAAATCCGCATCTGTTCTTCTGCACCTGCGGTTACATAGTTAATATCCAAAAAACGGTATGTCCTGGAATATATCCCCTTCCCTACTTCAAAAATGCCATTTTCTGCAATTCTCCCAATCCCCATGACTTCCTGAAGATATTTCGGGGATTTTACTGCTTTATCTGCTTTTTTTAACTGGTCAAACTTATCTGAAAAAATTGACAATCTCTAATTTCCTCCTTTCAGGCAGATGGGACCACAAACACAGCAGCTTCCATCTGCCGCTACATGTCTGTGTATCCCTCTCCTGAAATGGAGAGCAGGCGCTATTTCACGCCTTGATTGAATATTCTGGTCAACGGTACATCTTATACCACACCGCTGCTGCCGCACCAAGTACAATCATCACTACCGTTACAATTCCCATACGGATTGCCTTCTTTTTCACCACGTTGACATCACCACCTTTCTTCTCTTTTTTCTGTTCCTTTTTCCTTTGCTGTACTTCCCGTTCTTCTTCCTGACGGGTTTCCATATAAATCTGTTTCAGTTCCTGCACCGATTCCGTAGAGCCATACACCAAAGGGCGGTTAAAAAAGGAAAAATAAATCATCTTCCCTGCAAACTGCCAGAATGTCAGCCCATGATAGTTATAAAACCCAGTCAGTGCCAGAGGTACAACAAAAGGGGTTGCCACATAACAGCTCAAAGTAATCCCGATTTTTTCATACAAAAGCAGGACAATCCCAGTTCCTACGCCCAATGCCAATGCCGAAAACAAAAACTGTTTTGCTGTAAGTCCTAGAACCAGGGATTCTTTATAATGCTGTAGGTCCTCACTTAATTCAATCTCCATACATAACCTCCTGTATCTGTTTTTTATCTGCTCTGTCTTCGCTCTTCCTGCATGGTTTTCTGTAATCCATGTTGATTGCAAAAGGCGGCAACCCCAGCCTGGTCAAACTTACGCAGCTCCTCCAGATGAAATTTCACCACCGCGTACTGCCCCATACCGGATTGTGCCTTCCAGGGAAGCAAAGTTCCCAGTCCATGCTCCTGAATAAATTGGATATTTTCCTTACTAAAATCACCGCTGATACAGGCAGTTCCAGGTTCCAGGCAATATCCGGGAAGGTTTACGGTCAAATCTGAAAACGGTTCCCACTCCCCATCTTCCTTACTATACAGTTCCACATAAAGGTTCTGGTTCATTGCGTAATAATCTACCCGCAATGCCAGTTCTTCGGTTTCATACGCCCATTGAAAATCTGCTGTTTTGATTTCCTTTTGAAATTCTGGATTTTTTACTTCTCCCCGTTCCTGGTATGCCTGCTCATAGGCTGCATATCCCTCCGGGTCCAATTTCTTTAAAGTTTCTTCCTGAAATTCAAACAGTGGATATTCCATACAACCAGAACAGCAAATTTCTTCTTTTAACTGTCCAAGCCCGTTTTTTTTGATAAATTCTACGATCTGCTCCAGATCATAGCCTGGGAGCAAAAAGGTCTGGTTCTTTTCCAGCGGAATTCCCATATCTGTGGTCAATTCAAAAAGTTTCCATATCTCTTCCTCTTTTTCCGTAAACACACAAGCTTTGATGTTTTTATCAGCCGGATAAGTTGCAACTTCCAGCCAGACCTCATAGATCTCCCCATTGCCAAAATCCAGGCTGAGTTTTTCTTCCTGTTCCATTTACATATCCTCCCTTCTTACCGGCTCCTGCTCTTTGCAGACAGAAGCCTTTCTTTTCCCTTTTCAAAATATTCTTCATTAATTTCAATGCAGATTGCATTCCGTTCATTTAAAAGTGCTGCTTCCCCCAGGGAAAACGAACCTGCAAACTGATCCAGTACCCACTCCTTTTCTTCTGTTACAAATCCAAGGATCTGCTGCAAAAGTTGCACTGGTTTTTCTGCCTGATGAATACGGGAGTTTTTCCCTGGCGGTTCAATGTCAAAGACCGTTGGAAGCATTCCCCTGGCGCCTGACATATAGTGGGATATTCCTGGCTCCGCCTTATCCTTTTTCGCATCTGGGCGTAAATTCCTGGCTTTTCCTTTCGTAAAAAATGCAATCTCTTCCGTATTTTTAGATTTTCTTCCCGTATTGGCAACGAAATTTCCTTTTTTCCAGGCGACTTTTGCATAATATTCAAGTCCTGCTTCTTTCGCCATTTTTTTCATCTGATAGAGGTATTCATAATTTTCCCCATTTTCTTCCGGCATGAACTCTACCAGAAAACACCCTTTTTTCAACACCCGGTATTTTTCATCAAAGTCTTCCTGCGTATATTGAAAACATTCATAGGCGGCAAAATCCCGGTTTCCCCCTTTCAGGCTTTTTTTCAGGTCATAAGCATGGTCTGTAATAATGGCATCTATACTGTTATCTTTTAAAAAGCTCAAATCCCTGCCATTTCCCTGAACCAGCATACAAGTTACCTCTTCTCCGTCCTGTTCTTTGGTAACCGTATAGACTCCTTTGGCTATCCTGGAAAAAAGCCCCTTTTCTATTCCCTCATAAATTCTTGCCCGGATACTGGGTTCTTTTACCTCTTTTACCTGTTCTACACAAGCCACTGCTTCTTTAAGGCTGAAGCATTCTGCGTCCTGAAAATATTCAAATAGTGTCATCTGTATCCCTTTTTCCTGCACAATCCTTTCCTCCTACAATCCCAGTGCCCTGGAAGTCAGGTTCTGCGCTCCTTTTACAGTGCCTACCGTCAGCGCAACCGTAAAGGTCATTTCCCCCAAATAAATCAGGGTTTTGGCCCAGTCCTCATAATCTCCGGTAAAGGTCGGAAGTCCGGAGGAAATAAACTGGTTACACAAAAGAATTGCCAGCGCCATTGTGACTGCCTCAAAAACGACACTGATAAAATATTTCATATAGGCTACAAAGGTATTGCTAAGCCCCCGGTTTCCAGCCAGGGTACTGCTGGCAATCGCCCCAAAAGGTACAATTACCATAATTTTCAAAAAGCGGAAATAAACATTGTACAGCAGGAAGAAACCACAGATAATAACGATTAAAGACAGGAAAACAGCAAGTATCAGGAACACGATACTGGTTCCAAATCCCAAATCTTTGATCACTTCTGCCTGCGCCGGGTCAATGGATAACTCCACACTCTGGTTTTGCCCCAAATGCCCCACCAGGTTTCCACAGGAAGTAAACAGGGCTTTCATAATGGTAATGTTATAAGATACCAGCCACTGTGCAATGGCAACCCGGATAAACATACGGAGGATTGCTTCAAACCGGATTTCTTCCCGGATATCTACCGACTCTGCACAAAACCCAATGACGAAAAAAAGGACTACCAGGGCAGAGCCTATCCCAACAAAAAGGGGTTCAATCCCTTCAATGATCCCCCAGGGCCCGCCTCCTTTGAACCCGGTAGGGGACTGTCCTAAAAGTTCAAATACGAGGCTGACCTGGTTATTCCAAAATCCAAACACGATTTCCAAAAGTGCAAGGATCGCCTCTCCTAAATTAAACATCACTTCACCTCTCTTCTTATCTGCTTATCTCAAAAAGAAGAATGGTTTTAGCTAATTCCCAGGAAAGTAAGAACGGAGGAAATGGCTGCCATAATAAGCCCTGCAACAATTCCTTTAATGGCACTGTTCATAGAAGAACTGTCCTGCTGTTGGTAAGCCTGTGCAAATTCCATCACGTTTTTTGCCAGGATAATCACACCCACCGCACCGATAATACTGATCACCAGTGTCTTTAAATTCATAAGCGGCTGTGTTACGTCACTTACCCCGGAAGCCATGACAGTCTGGGGGAACAGGGAAACAGTGGCAGCGCTTACTGCCAGGACTCCCAGTAGAGATTTTTTCAAGCGGTTCTGTTTCTTTCTGATAACCTCTTTGATCTTCATATCTTTTTACTCCTTTTCATGTGATTAATACCGCATTACGCAAAAAGACAGATTTTTGAAAACCTGCCCTGCGTAATGCAAAAACTACAGGTTTCCAAAAATCTGCCTTCTTTAATCCGAGGCTGTTTCTTTTGTAAATTTTTTACGGATTTCCTTCATCTTTTCAGCACTGTTTTTTGTATCTGCCATTTGAAGGATTTTATCATACGAAATTCCAGCACCAATGGCAAGCATGATTTCTCCCAACTGTTCCTCATTATAAACATGGCTTTCCAATAATTCAGAAAGTTTTTCTTCCTCTGTCTGTACCGGTTTTTCCGTTTTCTTCGGCGGCCTCACCTCCTCTACCGTTCTCTTCTTCTGGTTCTCTTTCAGCTCTTCCTCCGAAAAAATCTTCTTAGGAATAGGCTCATAAGAAAAAATTTCATCAAAAGACAGTTCCACAATCTGAACATCTTCTCCCTGTTCCTTTTTCTTCTTATAATAATCCAGGGATTCTTCACTTAAAATCTGTACCGCCTGTTTTTGGGCAGCCATTCTGTCATGGATATAAGGCGCAGCCCCGCCATCTTCTGTTTCCGAAAATCTGGAGTGTGCAAAAGTATTGTATTTCTTATCAATAATAGGATCACAACCCCTGATTAACAAAATACACTCTGAGTTATCCAGCTTTCGGGTTTCGTCCGGTGTCAAAAGCTCACGCCCCAGCACATCATAATTCCGGGAACTGCTCCCTTGCCGGCCTTTGGTTTCCCCACTGCTTTTTTTATCAATGGTTCCTTTTCCCAGGGACTCACTGATATACTTATGCGTGGACTGTTCATTCCCACCAAGATATACCAGAGAATCACAATTACCCGGTATGGTTTCCCAGGTTTTCTCAAACAAAGCCTTGATCTGGGCAAGGTTTTGGATAAAAATGGTACATGAAATATTCCTGGAACGCATGGTACTAAGGAGGCTGCAGTAGTCATCTGGCAATGGCACGTTGGCAAATTCGTCCAGCATAAAATTGACGTTAATGGGAAGTTTTCCATTGTAATGGAAGTCTGCCTGGTAATACAATTCCTGGAAAATCTGGGAATAAAGCATACCAATTAAAAAGGCATAACTCTTATCCGAATCCGGCGTTACACAAAAAAGTGCAGTCTTCCGGTTTCTGTCCCCGTCAACACCAAGCCCAATCTCCTCAATCTCCATTTCATCATGATCCAGAATCCGCAAAATTTGTGGGTTCTGTAACAATCCCAGCCTTGCATTTGCGGAAATGATGATACTCCTTACCGTATCTCCGGCACCCCGGACCACTTTATTATACTGGATTAAAGCAGGGTGATTGCTTCCCTTTTTTCTCTCCAGTCTGCGGAAACGCCGGTCTAAATCAGAAGGGGAACCGTCTGCATGGACTTCCGCCTCATTCAAAAGCTGCAGAACCATACGGAAATTCCTTTTCTCCATTTCACACTCCTGCCACACATAAAGAAAAATGGCCTGCAAGTACAAAGACTCGGCTTTCTCCCAGAATGGATCACTGGGCTGTGCGTTTTTCGGTGTGGTATTATTGATCAGGTTGGTAACCAGTTTTACAATATCTGTTTCAGAGCGGATATAGCGGAATGGATTATATCCGTTAGACTGCTCCATTTCCACCAGGTTCAGCACCCGTATCCGGTATCCATGCGCTTTCAGCATACCTCCGCAGCATCTTAAAATCTCCCCTTTGGGATCTGTAATGATCTGGGAAGCCCTGCTTAACTGAAGGAGATTGGGTTTCACCATGAACAAGGTTTTTCCAGCGCCGCTTCCTCCGATTACCAGGACATTTAGGTTTCTCCTGGTCTTTCTGGTATTCATGGACAGCCTGACATTCTGGGATAAGATCAGGTTATTGTGTTCATCTTTATCCGCAAACTGCTTTGCCACTTTTTTCGGATCTGCAAAAACAGCGGTACCAAATTCCTGTCCCGGCATATAGTTTTTCCGGCTGGTGACATACATGACCATACCAATCACATATACAAAAATCCCCAAAATGATTGCTTTTAAGGAAGTTTCGTTCCAATAATTGGCAAACGGGGCTACCATCACCTGATCCAGACGGTTTAAAAAATAATTGATATCCTTTCCGGGCTGATAACACACGTTCAAGAGATAACCTCCATAGCCGGAAGCTATGCCACCAATAAGATACATGCCCCAGGACTGTTTCTTCTTTTTCTGAATTGCTCCGGTTCTCTACCTCCTTTGCCCCTGTATGGTTCTTCTCCCTGCTTCCAGGTTCTGTTGTGCCTTCCTGTAATTCTGCTCCCTTCTTCTGCGTATCTTTTCCTGCTCCTGTCTGGCGCGTTCCCTGTGTACCGGGTCATAGCTTTCCCTATATAAATCTTCCCCCGAAGTTTTTCTAAGAAAACGGTCCTCCAGGTCTAAAATTGCATACTCCTTCTTCTTTTCCAATCCTGCAAAAATCGTCTTATGGTCATTAATCCAGCTAATTTCCGATTTATCCAGCCAGATAAATTCATTCTTACGGTACGGAATCCTGGTTTTGATATGATGCTCTGTTTCTTCATATACCAGCTTCTGGTCTATGGTAATGGCATTCACACCTGGATTGTTCCGTTTCTCCTTTTGGATACGCCGAATGACCTGCATCTTTTCTTCTGTTTCCTGGCTGCTTCCAGTGCTGCGTCTTTTGGCTTCCTCTTCCCCAAACAACTGTTTCCACTGCTGGGAATCTACCAATTCTTCAACCTGTTCCGGTGTCCTGGTCAGTGTCACCGTACCTTCCTTCCCTTTCTCCAAAATCCCCTGTTCTTCCATGTAGCAGATAATCGGCCAGATCTGAAGCCAGGTCATATTCAGACGGGAACGGACATCACTGATCTTCTCCACCTGGTTTTTCGCCAGCTCCCGCGCAACCAGTTCACACTCCTTCGACTCCGGCAGGGCAGGCTTTTTTACTTCTTCTACCAACTGCTCTACCTTATCCGGCTCTGCATTTTCATAGTATTCATCTAACGTCCCAATATTGGAATGTTCAATTTTTGCCATCATGGACTGAATACGGGGCGCTGCCTGGGAATGGAACAAAATTTCACTCATACCGTCCTTCTCATTTAAATCCGGCAAAATGGAATATAAAATCCCATACTTATTTGCCAGGGCTTTTACCCGCTCCAGGTCTTTTGTTTCAAAACGGAAAACCTGTAAATCGCCTCCCATTTTCAGGAGCTTTTGTACAGAAGTTTTCCCTGACAGTTTTTCCTGATCCAGAACTTTTTTAAATACCGCACAAATATCTTTTACAAACTGCCAGCCTGTATTTCCCATTTTCAGAATGATTTCTGCGCCTTCAAAGGAAACTTTAATAATCTGCGCCGCATCTTGTATTTCACTCATGCTCTCCCTCCTATCCCATTGCCCTGTCCTTTTTTACTGGAACAGCCGCCTTTATTTTTCCTTCTGTAAGCATGGCTTCCAGGTCATACTGGATATTTTCCTGTTTTAAGAGAGCCTCCAGCATGTGGTTTGCTTTTTCCTTTTCATAGGTCATATACTGAAGCTGAAAAATATAATTCTCAATCTGCAAAATATTTTCCGGAACCTGAAAAAACGGTTCAAGGTAATGATAAAGAATACGCTCTTTTTCTTCCTTTCCTGCATGAGGCGCCTGTAACTGCAAAATAATTTTTTCTACCTCTTCCATAGACTCCTTATGAAAAGCAATACGGTACAAATCCTGTTTCTGCTCCCTGGTAAGAAAGGGCTGTTCCTTTTCGGCAGTTTCCAAAAGGGAAAATGTTTTTACCACATGTTCAAGTTCTGCCATTTACACACCCGCCTTCCGTTTCCGCATCAAAAGGATAATTTCCCGCATTTTTTTCATTCTCTCTGGTGAAGGGCTGTTCTCCATCACCTGAAGAATTTCTGCATCTGCCAGCCCACTTTCTACGCACTGGCGGATTTCTTCCAACTGTTCTGCGGACAGGTTATATTCCAGAATTTTCTCCACAACACTTTTGGGTACTTTTTTCCCAAGCATGGCAATCCCAAGCAGCCGGTGCTTACTTTTTTGTAGCCCTTCCGCTGTTTGTATGCTTTTTTCTTCCAATACCACTTTTGTTTCCCTGGAAGCAGCTTCTGTTTTTTCCCTGTATTTTTCTGCTTCTTTTTTCAGATCCTGAATTTCCTGCTCTTTCTTTGCCAGCTTTTCTTTTAATTCCTGTATGTTTTTATCTTTATATTGCAGGTTCTCATACAGGTCTTTAATCTCCTGGTTTTTCTCTTCAACAACATGCTCCTTTACCAGAGAGGACAAGGCTGTAAAACGGTCATTGCTTTCCCGAAACTGCTGAATGGATTGTTCCATGATCCCCATAAGATTTTTCATATAAGAACGCATTTCTTCATCTTTCGGAACTTCTTTTTTTGCCTTTGACTCTTCCAGTTGTATCCGCATGGTCCGCATACGGCTGGCCGGCAGTTCATTTCCGGCATAGGTTTTCACCTCTTCCAGATCCAGCCCGTTTTTTAAGCCCTCTACGATTTCCCGTACCTGGAACTGGTTATAATTTCCTTCACATAAAAAGTCGATTTCCCCAATCCCTTCCATAAGCCCTATGATGATTGCTTTCATCACCGGGGCTTCCTGGTTACTCTTAACTACCTTCTGGATATCCGAAACAGGAAGACCAAAATCCAGCCCCATAGAAACTGCGTCCATCTGTTCTTCTTTTAAAACTTTCCGGCATTCTTCCAGATACCGTTGTCCTTCTACTGTCATTTACCCTCCTTTTCCTCTGCCCCTCGCAGACGGTTTCCTATTCTTTTCCTTCTGCTGTGCTTCCAACTTTTCTTTTTCTTCTGCTTTTTCATGCAGACGCTCTGCAATCCTTTTTTCTTTTAAGATTTTTTTCCGTTCAATCCGCAAACGCTCCTCTTTCTCAAAGAAATAAGCGTCTGTCTGTTCTGCCTCAGACAAGGAATATCCCATTTCTTTTAACTGCCCAAGAAGGTTTTGGTATGTCTGGTGGTCTTGAAAAAATTCCTGATACCCTTCCTGATAAAGTTTTGCTTCCATCTGTTTTTCCTGCAGCTTATTGAGAAGCAGAAGCATTTCCTCATAAGGAACCATTTCTTTTCGTAGCTGCTTTCTTGCCCTGCTGTTTTCCCAAAGCTGTTCCTTTGTTGCATCAGAAATGGCTTTCAACTGCGCCTTATCCTGTATGCGATAAGCTGCCAGAAAATCAAATTCCTCCTGCAATTTTTTCAATTCATGGATTGCTGCCCTGTATTTCCAGGTTTTAGAGTCTGCCATTGGTTTCCCCTGCCGGTACCTGCGAAGAAAACATTCCTTCTGGTATCTGGTCAAATGCCGCTCCCGGTATGGGATAAACACATACGTCCATTCTACCGGTATCTCCTCTCCGGTCATTTCCGGGACTGGAAGGCGTCCAAAACGCTGCCGAAGCCTTTCCTCTGTATATTCTTCCCCTAGCTGGTCAAGCCGCCTTGCCCTTCCTGCTCCGGGTTCCCGAACAGAAAGGCGCTTTCTCCCCCGCAACTCATATCCCATGCTGGAAAGATTTTCAAGAAATTCCTCATAAGAACCTGCGTCCCGTAATGCCTGGTCCACATCTCTTCTGATCCGCCTGTCCCGTTCAGAAAGAGATTTTTCTTCCTGTCCTTTTTGTTTGCGTTTTTCCTTTACTTCTTCCAGCTCCAGCACAGATAAACCATGCTCCCTGCATATCCGGTTGGTCAGAGGCTGGATACTGTTTTCCCAATCCCCGTTTTTATAATCGTATTTATATCCCGTAGTACAGCGTACTGAATTAAAAATAATGTGCCCATGAATATGGTCCGTATCATTATGGACTGCATAAACCGCTTCAAAATCCTTCCCAAGAAATTCTGCCACAAACTCTCCTACCACTTGGAAGGCTTCTTCTTCCGAAACCTCATCTTCCTCAAACGAAAGAATGAAATGGTAGCCCTGCCTTTTATCCAGCTTTCCAAAATGACGTTTAGTATCTACCATCTGGGATAATGCCTGTTCAGGAATACAGTTATGTCCACAGACATAGCGGCCATGTTCTGTTTTCTCCGGGTTCATAATATAGCGAAGACCGTTTGCCAGATGTTTTGCCGGATAACCCGTTTTTGCCTGTTTCATGTGCAGGCACTTTGTAATTGCCATAACCTACAGCCTTTCCTGCACCTGGCTTACCAGTGTTTTTATCTGCTTCAAAAACACATACAGACGGTGTTTATCTTCCCTGGAATAAAGGGCGCTGTTATTGTTATGGGTAATCTGGTTGATGTTTACACCAATCCGGTTGATTTCCTGGTTCATGCGTTCCAGTTCCTTGCGGATTTCCGGGTAATCCCTGGGGCGGTTGGTAATCAGCATACGAAGATACTGGGAATCAGAAAGCCCCATCTTTTCTGCCTGTTTTTGTAACTCTTCCAGCTCCCACCGATACAGCCGGATTTCTTTTCTACATTTCATTGTTTCTTTTTTCATGCTCCCCCTTTCCTTATCTTTATCACAGATTTCATCTACCGATTTCTACTTCAACGCTATCTGCTGTCAACTCCTAAGACCTGCTATCGGTCACTGTATAACTTCCCGGCGTCCGGACTGGCTATGCCAGTCCTCTGCAAGATACGGATTTTACCGTACAAAATCCCATCTTGTTAGGGGGCACCCCCTAATACCCCGGATAAAATAGATAGCAAAACGCAGATACTGATAGCAGACCTGCGTTCCATATAGGGAAAAACCGATAGCAGTTCTAAACATCTGCTATCGGTTTTTCTACTTCCTACTTCTATTTCTGCTAACAAACCCCCAGTTCTGTTAGCAAATCTGCCAGCCTCCTGTGTCTGATGTGACAGCAGTTCTTCCATTCTGCTATCAACGCTTTTGCACAGACTCCCTGCTGGCTGCTTCTTCTTCCGCAATTTCTCTCTTTCCAACAAGTATGGGAAGACTCTCTATGGACCATTTGCCGCTTTGGGTTTCTCTTATGAAATTATTGGTTTACCTGTTCTTCCAAACGCTCCAATGCCTTTTCAAAAGCTCCAATCCCACTGAAAAAGGAAGAAAGCCGGATATCCTCAAACAGATATGGCATGGCTTTGTATAGTTCCAGAAAAATATAGTACAGCACATCAACAACAATGGAATTTCCTGCCTGTTTGTAAAGCTGGCTGTTGCTTATGCCTGCTTCTTTTGCTTTCCAAAAATCCGCATCGGAAAAGCCCATAAGCCGGAAGCATTCTAAAGGTGTCAGCCTCCGGATACGGAACAAAGACTCTAAGCGGTGTATTCCATTTGATGTCGTAAGCGTAGGGCAGAGTTCCCCATGCTCCTGTACCCTTCCCCGTTTTTCCACAGACGGATAACTAAGATTTACAACACCATTTTCCAAACATTCCTCATAACCTTTCTGTGTCTTTTGACGTACCAGAATGATATTATCTTTTTGCACAGAAGTAAGGGTATGGCAGACTTCTTTTTCTCCCAGTTCCAAAGTCTGCACAATCCGGCCTTCCCGATCATACCTGCCCCGGATTGCTCCTGGACATTTTTCTACAATCTTTGGTTGGTCATGCCCTGCTAAAACCGCACCGCTGCTTCCTAAAGGGGAATAAATAACCCCGCTTGAACCATAGCCGGTATGAATATCTCCCACTTGAAGAATTTTGGGCTGCTGTCCGCCACCACCACAGGCAGTTACCGTAGGGCAGCACCCGTCTGGCAGATAAACCCGTCCAGTCTGTTCAAACACCCCTTTGATATTTCCGGCCCTCTTTACCCGGTTTTCCCGAAAAGCCTTCAGGCTTTTTTCGTCCGGCTCAAACAAAAGCGCTTTTCTCTCTTCCATATCTTCAATCAAGCGGCGTACTTTTTCCTGGGATAAGTAGTATTTTTCCTCTACCGTATCCTCCAGAATATCCATAAGGCACTGGAAGGACTCCAGCGGTTCCGGAAACTGGAATGTTCCATTATCCATTTCCTTCTGTATCAAAATCAGATATACCCGTTCCCTGTTCTGTGGTATTCCATAATGCTTTGCATTAAGAACACTCCAATAGGTGTGGTATCCGTATTCATGCAGTTCTTCTTCAAACAACCGGAATGTGGTATCCCGGAATTTTTTTCCTACAATATTTTTTACATTTTCGTAAATTCCCCATACTGGTTTGACACCCCGTATCATACGGAGCCACTCCACCAGAAGGGAAGAACGTGTTTTATCAATATCATGGGAACCACACATGCCGCAGGCGTCCCTTTTGGAATAATGTACCTGCAGAGGGTTATACTCATACCCGCAGCTTCGGCATTTCCAAACCGCGCCTGCCTGCTTGCCTGCCAGGGAAAAATCCTGACAGGGGCTTCCGCCACAGATCATGTTAAACGGTTCAATCTCCCTTTCGTCCACTTTTGTAATATCTCCCAGATTCAATGTTTCACTTGTACCATGAATCGCACAATAACTCTTTGCTGCATATTTATCAAACTCACAAAAATTCACCAAACTATATTTCATTCCTCATATTTCATGAGGTGTAGCTACACATTTTACCTAGGATTACTCACTTATTTCCTCCTGTCTCCTAAATTTTTTATAGTCTTCATGAGAAATCCACAGCTACAAACGAAATATCCATCTGGCATTACCTTACAATCATAGAATCACCCCTTCCCGTATCCAGAGTTTATCCTTCTGTCAAAAATTCTGTTGGTCTGCACCACCTCCTTTCCTAACACTCCAACTTTCGAATTGGTTATTTCTTTCTCACCGCTCTTCTTTCCTGATGTTTGCCAGCACCCTGGACACATACGCCTGCTTGGGTATCCCCATGCGGTATCCCTGCCGCTCATAGCTCTCTTCGATAAACGCAACCCGTACACGTCCATGCAGTTTCCTCTTTCCTATCCACTGCACTACTTTTTCCATCTCCGCTTCGCATTCGTCGATCTCCCATTTTTTGAAACATTCCTCATCATAGCTATTTTCCAAAAGAATACCCTCCTATCTTGCCTGTGCTATCTGGTATGGTACTATGTTCCTGTGTCCTACCATTTTTTCTATCTTTTGTATGTTTGTCCCTTTTGTTTCAGTAAGAAGCGGCCTTTCCTTTTCTACCAGGCTGGAAAGCTCTTGGTTTTCCTTTTTATACTGCAAAAAAGCATTATAGTCTTTTCCCATAGGTGGAAGACGTACAAAAACCTCATACTCCATAAGGGTATATTTTCTTGCCAATTTTTTTGCCGCTTGTCTTCCCGGCAGGTCATTATCCAAACAGAACTGTATCTTCCTGATATGAGAATAATCTTTTAAGAACTTTTCCAAAGGACCATCGGAAAGCATTCCAAGTACCAGGATATTGTTCTGATAATCTTCCCGCAGTTCCATATCGGACATGGCATCAATGGCCGCCTCATATACATAGAGCGTATCACTGTTTTGGTCTACCAGATTAACCCCATAAGTTTTGTCATTCCCCGTAACATCTCCTTTAAAGGGTTTTCCACATTTATCCAGGGTTCCCCTCTGGCTGGCAAAACGTGGGATACCTTCCGTATCTTTTCCCACAAAAACCAGGTTATGGTACGTTCCGCTCTCATACAAAATCCCCTTTTTTACCCAAAAATCAATCATCTGCTTTGACAGCTTCCGCTGTTTTATCAGATAGCCATATAACCGGCGGCTGGTTTCTGATTTTGAAGGAAGTACAAAAGGTTCTTTCGGTATGTCTTTTCTCTGTTTTGTTTCTTCTATTTTTTCAGCCTGTCTTTCCGGTTGAAATTTTTGCATGGTTTCAGTACGGATATATCCGGCAAACTCCAGCAGATATTTGACTGCCTCCACAAAATCCATGTTTCTGAAATATTCCAGAAAGTCAATGGTGCTGCCACCTACCCCCTGGCTAAACCGGCACCAAGAAGACCGGTTGAAGATCATCACAGAGTCCATACCCACTGCCTGATAGAACCTGCCTTTCCTTTTCAATGGAATCCCTATCTGCTCCGCCAAATCCACTAAATCCACTGCCTTTGCAATCTGAATTTCTTCAGCCGTAAATTTTCCCATACTGCACCTCTTCATATTTCATATCCAGATAATGTGCCATTTCCGGGTGCAGAGCTTCAAAAGCAGTCAGGTAGCGGAAACAGGAACTATACTCTCCCTGTCCGGTACAAAATTCCCGCAGGCTCTTTTTTGAATACTGGGCGGGCTGATTGCACCAACGACTTAGGTTGATATACATTCCCTTATAAATTTCCGGTGCCCGTTCCCATGCGGCATAGCGCATCAAATAAGTCAGACACTTATACCGCATCAAAATCTCAATCCGTATGAAAACGTCCCGAATATCCTTTGCCCAAAAATCTGCTTTCCAGGTCCCTTCCCAGTCATAGCCGCACAGTACATACAGCTTAATTTTCTGATAAGGAACTGGGATCACTTCCCGCAAAAGTTCCAATTTTCTTACAATAAGTTCCTGATCTTTGATATGGTCAAAGGCAAAAATCATACCGTTATCCAATTTTCCAGATGCCAGAAGTTCCATCTGCCTTTTCTGCATAATCCTCAGATCCAGCCCCTGCCGGAATTGAAACCGCCTGCCTGTTTCCAGGACACTGGAAAAGATTTTTTCCCACCCTGCACAGGCAAAAAAGTTATCGTCCAAAAAGCATAACTTCTTTCTGGACGGGTCATAAAATTCTTCCAATGGGCTTGCTGGTGCTGCACCGGTGCTGTTTTTGTTTACACAGAAACTGCACTTCCGAAAACACCCCCTGGTGAGGAAACCAATGGAATACTCCGTATAAAATTGGAACTCTTTCTTCTTTTTCTCTCCTTCGCTATGTTCTTTTACCATCTGGTCATACAAATGATAGTCCGGTGTATGGTGTTCAATCGCTTCTGGAAGTACCGGTGCTTTATCGTAAAAAAATCCAGTCCCTCCATAAACGGTTGTTTCCCTCGTCAAAATATGTTCCGGCACAAAGGTATCCGTAAACACTTTTGATACATAGAGCCAGTCATATTCCCCTGCCTGGCTATAATCCAAAAGAAGCTCTGTTTCAAATCCCTGCTCCTTCCAATAAGCGGAAAGTTTCATACATGCCAAGTTAGGAAACCGGTGTCTTTTCCGGTATAAAAGATCTGCATCTATAATCCCTATCCTCAACGCCTGCTCCTTTCCATACGGGTAGTTCCGGTTTTCTTCTCCCCTTTGACTGCCTCTTTTCTTTCTTCCTTTTCCTTGCATTCTGCCGGGCAATATGATTTTCCATTTGCTTCCATGATTTCTGCAAATTCACAAATATGGAACACCCTTGCCCCTACCTGTGTGTGGTATTCATCAATATAGGTACAAACCCGTTCTTCCCTTTTTCCATCTGGATATACAATCTCTATGGAGTCCCCGTCTGCTATGCTGAACAGGGTATGATAATGGCTGTCAATAAACCGTATTCTTTTTTTCTCTTCCATGCTTCTCACCTCATATTGCCAAAGAAAGGACAGCCGCAGCCGCCCTTTCCCAAGTTTAAAAACTGATTTTTATTTTCTATGCCTTTTTATGTCTTTTTCTGTAATAAAGTAGGCCTGCTACCATACCTGCACTTACACCAAGAGCCAGCAAAGGCAGGAACCAGTTTGTATCATCACCCGTTTTTGGTCCTGGTTTTACGGTACCTGGTGTTTCTGGTATTTTTTTATTCTGGATCTCTTTTACCACTTCAATGACTGGTGTTTTATCATTCTGATAGGTAAATACGATTTCCCACTCTTCTTCCGTCTTCTCATATCCCTTTAAGGTGGCAGTTTCTTTCAGCACATAGGTGATCGGTTCTTTGAAAACACCATTTTCATAAGTTCCAATTGGAAGTAGTTCTGAAACTGCTTTTCCATCTTTTCCAGTCTTCAAACGTCCTACTTCTTTTCCGGTTTCCTTTTCCAGCAGAACAAATTCTACTCCCTCTAAAGCTGCTTTACTGTCTGTATCCGTTTTTACGATAACCAGTTGTCCCATAGCACGCTCATCTTCCATCTTCACTTTCTGAATTTCTCCCGTTTCTTCTACTGTAAACTCCACGTCATTGGCCACAATATATCCGTCAACTGCCGCCTCTTCGTGCAGGGTATAAGTGCCTACCGGAAGATACTCAATCAGGTGTTCTTCTCCTGTGGTCCAGGACTCTACCACTTCCCCGTCCTGATCCAGGATCTGCAGCTTCGCCCCTTCAATCTCCTTACCATCTGTAATATCTGTTTTAGAGATAGAAACCTTTGTATGGTCGTCCTCCATTTTCACTTTTTGTACGTCCCCTGTTTCTTCCACAACAAATTTCACATCTTCTGCCCGGACATATCCCTGTTCCGTAGGCGCCTGCTCTTCATGCAGTATATATTCCCCTGGTGCCAGTGCGTAGACTACATGAGCTTCTTTTTTTGACACCCACTCTTCTACCACTTTTCCTTCCTGATCCAGGATCTGCATTTTGGCCCCTTCAATTTCCTGTCCACCGGTTAAATCTACTTTCGTAAACTCCGTAATAGTAGGCTGATTAGAAATTTCTTCTGAAAAAGCGAGCAGTTCAAGGGTCTGGTCTGTATAAGACGCATCAAAGGAACACACCTCATCATTTGGCAGGTATCCCGGCTTATGCTCTACTTCCTGAATATAGTATTTTCCATGAGGAAGATCTGCCTGAAATACCAGCTTGCCCTCTTCATCTGTTGTTCCCAGTTCAATCAAGGCATCTTTTTCTACAACTACTTCCCCGGCAGCATTTTTGATATCCTCCTGCGCATACAGCCCGAATACCACTCCTTCCAGCGGTTTTCCGGTTTCTGCGTCTTTCTTCAGAAGACTCAGGGAAACTTTCTGTCGCTGATTGGTAAGTTCCATTGTTACATAATCCACTGCTACTTCCTGTCCCTTATATGCAATTTCAAATTCTTTTGCTTCCGGGTCAAGCACACAGTTCTGACCTGCCTTTTCTTCCACTACATAGTATTTTCCGATAGGAAGATTATTCAGGACTGCCTTTCCTTCTTTATCTGTTACCATACGGGCTACCAGGGCATCTTTTTCATATTTTACAATGCGGTTTCCTGCTTCGTCTTTCTGTCCGTCCGGGGTATAAATGGTTTTCTTTGCATGAATGGCAAATTCTGCACCTTCCATATTCCCTTCTTCATAGTCAAATTTATAACCTTTCTCTTTTTCCATGACTTCTTCCCCGGTGAAGAAACTGCTTACCTGATTTACGAAACCTGCTACACCGTTTTTCATCTTCGTCAGGATCTTTTCTTCTACTTTAGAAGCACCAGAAAGTTTTTCTCCCTTTTTATGGATTGTAAGGCTTCCTACTGCTTCATCATTATACTGTTCAATGACAACAATAAATTTACCGGTTTCCTCTTCTACCTGGTGTACAGTATCAGAATTTACGGTAATAGTGATCGGCGCTTTCTTTGCCTCCTGGTATGTGCCTCCGTCTGCAACTTCATTCAGTGGAACTTCCTTTCCGTCTTTTAAGAGGGCATTTTCAAATCCTACCTGTACATAATTTTCCGGCGCTTCCACTTCTTCAATCCGGTAAGTGCCACATTTTAACTGCTCCGGTGTAATCAGGTATCCCTCTTCGTTGGTCCTGAACACAGATACCACTTCTTTTTTCGGATATCTTACGATCATTTCCACATATTTTTCTGCTTCCACATCATAAATCTTATAAGCTGCACTGTTATCCAGCACCGGCTTCTGCGTCTGGGCATCTTTTTTCACAATCTTGAAGTAATACTGCAAAGGACGGTCATCAAACACACGCCATACCTGGGGTTCCCGGCTGTCTTCTGAAATCTGTACGATAAATGGACGAATCCCTTTTAAATTTTCCGGAACTGTAGACTCAAACACCACATAGGTTCCATAAGGAAGTTCTGGACTCTTTAAATATCCTTTCTTATCTGTAAACAGCTCTGGTACCGTAATCTTTTTACCATTCTCCCAATAAGAAGCGGTTTCGTCTTTGCTGTAATCATAGGTGATAAAATCTTCCGGGGTATAATAAGAACCATTTCCCGGCTTCAAACTTCCATCTTTTACACCAGACAGCTCACTGATGAGGAATACCTTAAATCCAGCTCCTTCTACCAGTTCTGTTTCTGTCTGCTCCCCGTCTTCTGAGATCTTGATAAGCTGAAAGGCCTGTTTCTTTACAGTTTCCTTTACAGTTACTTCCCGGTGTACAATCTGTACCTCCTGTCCTTCATACGAAACCTCTACGGGATACTCTGTTTCATCTAACAGATACCCTTCTGCCGGCTCTATTTCTTTCACGAAATAATTTCCAAGATACAGGTTTTTGAAATCTACAGTTCCTTCACTGGAAATCGTACCCTGCGCTACAAGTTCCCCTTTTTTATGGACAATCCCATCTTTCTTATTGGGGTGTTCAATATCTTCTGCAGCATATAATCCGTATTTTGCCCCTACTAAGGTTGCGTCACCCTGGGAAATAAATCCCTGGGAATCCTGATCAATCTTACTTACATGAACTTCTCCCCGTACTTCCTCATTTTTAAAATCATGAGAAAAAGTATATGTGTAGGTGCTGTCGTCTTTATATTCATAGAAGAAACGATACACCTCATCTGTCATATAATACTTATCCGGTGCCTGGATTTCTTTTACGCTGTAATGGAAATTCAAAGGAATATCCGCATGGAACACAGCCATTCCTTCCCTGTCGGAAACAGCACGTTCCACCAGGCTTCCCTTTTCTACAAGAACCTTTCCGTCTGCCGCTGTCAGGTCTTCTTCTGCATACAATCCAAACGTCGCACCCTCCAGGGTAACGTCATCATGTTTCGATTTTTTCACTACATTTACGGAAATCTCCGGTCTTGCATTGGTAAAAGTGGTTTCCCCCTGGGATAACTCTACATTCTGTCCTGCATAGGACAAGGTTACAAACTGGGTACGTTCCTGTTCTGTTTTTCCAATCACCAGATTTTCCGGTGCTTTCTGTTCTACAACCTTATATTTTCCAAGATACAATTCTTTGGAAACAGCACTTCCATCTTCCCCGGTTGTCAGACTTTCTACCAGATCCCCTGCTTTATGCACCTTCGTCACTTTATCCTGGCTGTAAATATCCTCTGCCGCATAAATGTTATATTCTGCCCCTGCAAAGTCCGCATTTCCATATACAAAAGTCAGGTTCCCCTCTTCTCCGGTTACTCCAGTCAGAACCTTACCTTTTTTACGGATTGTGATTTTTCCTTTCTGTTCCTCATTCGTCACTGCAACAGAAGTTGTTTTTCCTGTTTCCAGCTTCACATTAAAAGACTCTGTATTCAGCTTATATCCTTCTGGAACAGAAATTTCTTTTAAATATACCGTATCCTGGGTTTTCGGAAGCTCCACCTCAGAAGTACCGTTGCTGTCTGTGGCCGGCATCTGCACAAGAAGATTTTTACATGCACTGTCTGAATAAATACCAAAAACAGCGCCGGACAGATTTACTTTACTGTTCTTATCTTTTTTTGTTACCTTTACCCTTGCCAGGTCCAGCCACTTCACCGTAATTTCCACAGAAGCACTTTCTTCTTCAAAAAATGCCCCATACCCAATGTCCTGGGAACCAGAACCCGTAGACAATACTAAGGTCTTCCACTGGGTTCCCATTTGTCCTTTCAGCTTACCGCTGTTCCATGTACCCGTTACAGTTTTGGGAGCGCTGAAATAGAATGTGGTATTCCCATTGATCTTTACGGTTCCTGTCTGTTTTGTACTTCCACTGTGATAAGTCACATTCTCTGGCATTTTTAAAGTAATATAGTTTCTATGGTCACCTTTTAAAGTAAACTCCCCGGTACGCTGTTCCTTTCCACTTTCATAAGCCTTTGCTTCCTTTGGGGACAACGTGATTGCTGCTGTCGGAGGTGCTTCCAGGCTGTAAATATGCTGGATATATCCCCACACACCGCTTGCCTTAATATCTTCAAAGGTACAGCCATAAAAACCGTCCATGCCACAATAAGAATAAGCGGCAGCTAAATGCGTAAAAATATACTTTGTCTTCCAGTCAAAAGAGGGCATATACTCCCCGGTAATGTCCCCAGGACCGCCATATCCATAATAAAGGACTTTCTGCAATTCCGGGTTGCTTTCAAATTCATTTGCTACATAATCCGAGGTCGGCGGGGAAGCCTTCATAGACTCCAGACAATATGCTACATGGCCATTTACAGTGAAATAGGAAGTAGAATAGTTCCCCACGTTAGAAGGGTATGGGATTTTTTCTCCCTGTACCAGATGTACATTGCTTCCTTTTTGCTGCTCCATTGCTGCCGGAACAACCGATAAGAACATTCCCTTATCCTCTTTTGGTGTCAGATCAATCAACTCTGCCCCTGCATCTGGCATTTCCGGTTCTTCCGTCAGTACCTCCGGTATCTCCGGGTCAGGGTCCGCCTCACCGTCCTCACCGGAGTCATCTTCGGTATGCTGGCTTACTTCTCCCTGGGGTTCCTGTGTGCTGTTTTCCCTTGCTTCTACCACAATTCTTCTCATAATCTGATAGGAAGGGCTTCCGCTTAACGGATCAACACAATAAAATGCCTGGTAAGAACCTGGGGTATTGAAATCAAAAGAATTGCCGGAGTCCCCTTCTGCTTTCAGAAACGTTACCTTTACTTTTTCATCATTTTTCTGAAAACCCCTGTAATCTGTTTCCAGGTCAAAGGGCTCTCCTGCTTTTATGGTAAGGTCCTCTGCATACACCAGTTCTTCTTCTGTCAGTTGCTCCTTTACCTCTTCCAACTCCGGTAATGTTTCCGAAGCAGCCTCCTCCTGTTTTACTTCCTGTATCTGTGCATGTTCCTCAGACTGTTCAGAAGCCAGTGCGGTGATCCCTGTATTGAGTAACGTAGAACAACTAAGAAGAAGTGCCAGCGTCCCAGCCAGCAGCCTTTTCTTTTTTCCTTTCATCATAGCTTTGCTCCTTTTCATTTTTTCGTCAAAAAAAGCAGGCCACACAAGCCTGCTTTCCATTTTCTATCTTCTTTTTTCTATCATTTGTATACGGTCTGTCCCGTATCCAATGCACCTGTCAATCCCCTTTCTATTCCCTGCTCCCTGCATGGAACACTGCCAAAACAAGCTGCAGAACCAGCAGAAACAAACATATTACCAGTTTCCCTGTCAGATACAGCAGTTTCCCCACTGCAATGAAAATCCCTTTTACAACTTCCCATACACTTCTTCCTACTGCCATATCTTTTTCCTCCTTATTCTTCAAATGCCCCATAAAATTCCGCAAACCGTAAATCTTTTTCCATACAGGCTTCTTCCTTTTCCCTGTCCTCTGCTATCGCTCCACCGTCAGAAAGTTCTCCCTGAACTGCCTTTTCCAGCACACCTAGCTTCTCAAAGGCTTCTTCCTGTGCCATTGAAACCGCTTCTTTTACGATTTTACAAAATTGTTCTTTCTGGTTCTCCAGAAGGGTATTTAATAGTTTCATCTGCTGTACTTCTTCTTCCTGCTGTAGATACTTGGCAAAATAAACGATTGCTTCTGCTATAAAGTCGTCTTTTGTCTTGAAAATATCTTTGTTATACTCCTTCAGATACCGATAAGCCTGATGATGTACCGGTCTGCTTTTATACAGCCGCAGTGAAGTTGTATATACTTTTTCCGTATCCATAAGTTTTCACTTCCTATCATGCTGTCCGCATTTTCCTCTGTTTTGCCCGGATAATACTTTTCACTGCTTCTTCACAGCCCCTTGCATTGGCATGTATATCTGTTACAAACTGTACATCTTTTCCCTCATTGGCTCCAAAATGCTCCACAATGGAAGAACCGCCGCCCATAAACACCATTTTGGTCAGATCCAGATTATAATGGTTTGCCTGTATGATACCATAAATTTCCTCTGCGTAGGACTTCAAACAGTTTTTTATGACGTCCTGATACTGCTTCGGGCAGTCATAGCTTCCTGTCCTCATAAATGCTTCTGTAATATATGCCGGTACCCCTGCCCCTGTTTTGGCAATGGCTTCCTCATTGACTTTTCCGATACAGTACAAAGCTGCCTTATCTGAAATCGAATACTTCCCGTCCGGCATTCCGTCAACAAACTCTACCAGGTCGGTAGTTCCTCCACCAATATCTACTAAAAGGCAATAACCGGGAACCGCTTCTAAAAGCGTATGGATCACCACATGCCCCTGCATAAAAACAAACACATTTTCCAACGACACATGATAATGTACCCCTTCATAACGGAAATGCAGTTCCTTTGTCTTTAACAGATATTTCTTGAAACTTTCTTTCTGCTGCTGAAATCTTCTGGGCGGCAGGGCAGCTCCCATTTTTACGGAAGCGTCTGTCAATCCCCGGAAACGCATTTCCTGCGCCAGTGCTGCAAGGGTAAGAAGATAATAATTTTCATTCTCTGTCTTATCCACACACTCCTTTTCCGGCACTTTCCCTCCCACATAATAAAACTGGTTCTGGTATTCCAAAATGTGCTCCAGGCTGTCCGGCCTTGCCTGCAAAGGCTGGATTGCTGCTGAGAATACCGTATTTGCAGTTTTCATGTTACGGTTTCCATGATCAATTCCAATAATCATTTTAGTTTCCACGTTCTTATCCTCCTGAAAGTTATAGTTTGTATTTTATCTTGTTCTCTTTGGTTCTTGACCTGTTTCTTTCTTTTCTTTGTCTATCACAGGAAGTTTTTCAAACAGTTCCCCCATCACAGCTTCCATTTCCTGAAACTTCATTTCATCTGGCATACACAGAAAAACAATCACTGCATCAGTCAGACGTTCCCCATTCTCTTTCCGGTAAAGTTCCGTATAGGAACCCCAACAACCGTCCTCACCCGCATAAAACTTTTTTGTCTTCTCATTTACTTTTATGAGGTATTCCTCGGTATCAACAAAAATTTTCCGAATGGATACTTTTTGTAGGTCGTATTTCATGCTGTCCATATAAACCGGAAGGTGTTCCTCTGGTGCAAAATAGACATACATTGTGCAATAGGTATCTCCCTCCGTCCCCATCTCCTGTAAGACAATCCCGGCTTCAAACATTTCCGGTGGAGCATAATCTACTACAAAATCCGAATCCTTACCCTGTGGAGATTTTTCAAAACGCCCTGAATCTCCAACCAGAAAATGTTTGGGGCACTGAATACGAAACCTTTCTTCCCTCATTCTGTATATTCCTCCATAATCTCACTAATATCTTTTTGAAATAACCGCTGAAGTCGGACAACTACATAGACATTGGGCTTTTGCTGTCCGTATTCAATCCTCTGATACGTCCGAAGACTGATACCCAAGACAGCCGCAAGTTCTATCTGTGTATATCCATGAGCTGTCCTGAATTTTCTTAATTTTGTTACTTTCTATCACGCTCCTTACGTCTGAGGGATAGCTTCCTGATAAGCAAACAGATTGGATATATAGCTGTTTGCTGTCAATGTGGCATTGTATAAAGCGGTAAGCAGCACTGCCCGGATATTATTGGCTTTCCTTGTACACTGCTTAATTGAGTCTATCACATACTCTACGGTAAACTTATCCAGCTTTTTATACATTCCCTGTACAATGCCAAGAGGTCGTTCTTCCTGATTTACCCTTATGGTCTTTGCATTGGACGTCAAAACATCTACTGCAAGCCCTACAATCTCATTGAGCAGTTTTCTGTCAAAAGGTCTGTCTATCCATATCGCATCATAATCAATCTGATCTTTGAACTGTTCTTCTGCTGCCTGATAGGATAAGATAGGATTATCTCTATACCCATTCCCTATTTCTGTTGTATTCTTTTGGGTACTTTCTGCTGTAGTCTTT
Source organism: Ruminococcus sp. D54t1_190329_F1 (assembly GCF_015551645.1). NCBI lineage: Bacteria > Bacillati > Bacillota > Clostridia > Eubacteriales > Oscillospiraceae > Ruminococcus > Ruminococcus sp. D54t1_190329_F1. The sequence goes on along the minus strand of NZ_JADNDC010000025.1, from coordinate 26,396 downwards.
GTAGTAATCTCTGTATTTGTCTGCCCGCTATCAGTCTGAGGTACCTCTTTGGGTATCCAGGGCTCTGTTTCCCTGTCGGGGTATGCTCCCTCTTTGAATGGTGACACCCTCTTCCTTTGGAAAGGGACAGCCCTCTCTTCTACAAAATGTATCTCTTCCTCTATGGCTGTATGGGAACTGATTTTCTCTGCTTTGGATTTCTCTCTTCTTTTTTCAAAGGAAACCGGATCTGCTCCTGTTTCTTCTGGATAAGTCAATTCTTTTAACCGGTCTACGATCAATTCCAGATACAGAACATTATTTACAACAATCCCATTCATGGAAATGGTTCTAAATACCCGTTTTACCACACCCAGCTTCTCTAAAAATACCACTGCATTTGTCGCTTCTTTTTTGGAAATCCCAAACTGTTCGCTGATCTGCTGGTAACTTCTCTGAAGAAGGTCTGACTTAAATTTCTTTCTTACCCCAATGACCTGTCCGGTTCCTTCATCTCTGATTTCTGTAGGCTTATACCAGTACACAATATCTGCCAGTATAATAATAGCTGTTAGATTTGGCTTTCCACTTTCTCTGATGATTGTCCGATACCACACCTGCGGAATGATATTTCCAGATATATTCAGTTTTGCATTTTCATCTACAATTTCATTTCCAGTGCTATAAATACCTCCATTCATACGTTTATTCCTCACTCCCCTGCTTCTTTTCTTTTTCAAATAAAGCACTTATTTCTTCATCTGCTCTTTTGCCTGCCACCAGACACGCATACAACGAAACGAGGAAAAAAATTATTCCAACAATCATAATCACCTTTATCATTGCTCTGTCCTCCCAAGAAAAAAAGGACTAAGCCAGCTAACAGAATCTTTTAACTAACCTAGTCCTTAACATATTTTTTTCAATATATTGTAACCGAATGGTTTTTCACAAACTTGACCGCCTGTGAGAATGGATATAATTTTGACAGGACCAGTAGCAATAGGTTTCTATCTTTAAGAGCCCCTGCCATTTGATTTTTACTATGAAAAATTCATTCCCGGTCTATGAATTTTCTACCTTTTATGGTATAATAGAAAAAAGACTAAATTGGCGTGAGCCCTTATTTTATAAGGAATCTGCTAACTTAGTCTTATTTTAACATAATCACCACTGCCGGAAGTACCAACGATGGCAACAAACTCTCCCTCCTCAATGGAGAGGGTTACGCCATCCAATGCTTTTGTGATGTTCGGCTCAGTGCCGTAATATTTTTTTAAATCTGTTGTCTGCAATATGCTCATATAGAACACCATCCTTTCTTTGTGATGGTTTTATCATAAAGACCGAACCTCACAGAAATGTCACGAGCTACAAAGAATTTATAAGAAATTCGGTTCCAAATGTCATAAGTCTGTGACATTTCAATTTTGAGGGAATGTCGGTACTACTTTCGGAGCAGGAAAACAGAAAAGGTTGAGCCTTGCCCAATCTCTGATGCCACCCGGATATAGCCTTCCTGCAAGGTCATGATCTCACGGGCCAGATACAGACCAATCCCAATCCCCTCCACATCATGTACCGCATCTTCCCGGTAAAACCGTTTGAAAATCGTCCCCTGATGCTGCTCCGAGATGCCGATGCCGGTGTCGGCAATGTTGATCTTTACATACATTTCCCAGCCTTCCACAGACACACGGATCTGTCCGCCTGCCGGGGTGTACTTCACTGCGTTATCCAGAATGTTGAACAGAGCTTCGCTTGTCCATTTTCTATCGTGTCGCGCATCCAGATGCTCTGGACATTCCACCTGTACATCTATTTGTTTCTTTTCAGCATTGAACAAAATCCAGCCCAGGGCTGTGGCAAGGGTATCATAAACCGGCTGCTGTTTTTGATCCAACGAAATGACTCCAGTTTCCAAGCGGGAAGTTTTAATCATGGCCTGCATGAGAAAGTCCAGCTTATCAAGCTGACTAGCCTGGGCTGTCAGAAATTCCTTTTGCTTCTGCGGAGGAACCTCGTTTTCAAGCAGCGTGTTGTTGATTATCTTCAAGTTGGCAATCGGGGTCTTGACTTGATGGGAAATATCAGAGATCAGCTCTTGCAGGTCAGCTCGTTCCTTTGCGATGTTGTTTTTATTTTCCTGCATGACTTCGTACAACCGCCCCAGTCGGTAGTTGATTTTATAAAATAGGCTTTCTTCCTCAATCGTCTGCTTCGGCTGCATAATATCCCCGGAGAGCATATCATCCATTTGACCACAAAAGGAATCGGAGAACATGACCAGTTTCCGACGGATCAGGGTCACAAAGCAGATGACGCAAAGCAACACAAAGACACTGAACAAGAACACATACCCGACAGCGGTTATATTCTCGGTCAGCAGATAAATAGCGGCAGAAACCACACCAATTGCCAGCAGCAAGAGTATTCCCAAAAGGATACAGGCTTTGTTGATGGAGAATTTTCGTATATTCATTTCAGCGTCCCTCCAATCCACATATAGCCCATGCCGTACACCGTCTTAATGTACTGGCGGCCTTCCGTTTCAATTTTGTTTCTCACCCGGCTGATGGCTGCGGTCAGGGCGTGTTCATCCACAAAGTTTCCATCGGCATCCCACAGTTTTTCAAGTAGCATCTGCCTAGTCAAAACAATCTGCGGATTTTTGGTCAGGATTTTCAACATCCGATATTCCAACGGAGTGAACACCAGCGGCTTACCGGACAGGGAAGCAGTCATCTCTGAGAAATTGATGGATAGTGCGCCATCCTCATAGCAATCTCCGCCACTCTGTTTCGCCAGCCACCCCAATACCACGGACAGCTTTTTTTGAAAGACGCTCATGGGAAAAGGCTTGGTCACATAGTCCTCAGCTCCCAGCTCATATCCTTTGAGCATATCACTCTCCATATCATTTGCGGTTAGGAAGATCACCGCTGTATCTGACCGGCGCTCTTTTACTTCACCGCAGAAATCAAAGCCATTCCCATTTGGCAGGTTTACATCCAGCACGATCAGGTCATAGTCCTGCTTAGTTAGAAAATTACTGGCTGCTGATTTTGTCAATGCAGAGTCCACGACATAGCCCGCAGCATCCAAGTTATAGCACAAGGTATTATTCAAAAGTCGGTCATCCTCGACTACTAAAATTCGCATTGTATCACACTCCTTCATTCTTAGTGTAGCATTCAAATGTCACAGAAACCTCACAAGAAACTATTTCTTGTTTCCTTTGTATCTCTTATCGAGTGGTTTTTGTGCTTCTCTTGGTATCAGCCAAACACCGGCCATTTTCACAGCGCCGGGGACACGCTCACCAGCACAATAATAATTTACCCTACGAGGTGCCACGCCCCACTTTTCGGCGGTCTCTTTCAATGTCATATAGTCCATTTCGCACCTCCAGTAATAAAATGTCAATAGTTTTTTAATCACTTTTTTCAAAAAGGCAAAAAAAATAGAACGTATAGATTATTTCCATACGCTCTATCTCACATTTCATATTAAATTTTTTGAATTCTACAAACCTGAAGTTGAAGAGCAATAGCTCTACCGTTCATACGATGCAATGATTTCTTTGCTGTCTGCAATTCTATAATCAAGTGTTTCCAAATTACCAATCAAGTCAAATGTCATATCTGCATTAACCTGCAATTCATCTTCAATCCTGGATGCAGACGGTTCATCTTTTAGAAAAACGGTTAATCCATAAGGCTCTGTTTCAGACTGTATCTCTATACTGTCATATGAGTATCCCTCCGGATACTCTTGCCCACTTACAATATTTATAACGTTCGAAGAATCTCCTACATAATCTGTCTTATACTGCGACAGGTCAGGAATTTCGTACAATTTTTCTTTTTTTCCGCACGCCGAAATCAACATTATTGATACCGTAACTAACATAATTGCAAGTACTTTTTTCTTCATAAAACATCTCCTGAAAACTTTTATTTATCTTCTGACTCAAATCCGAGTTCTTTCAGTTCTTTTTCGTTTCTGACATCTTCATCCGTTTTCTTTCCAGTGATGGCACTGTAGGCTTCTTTGATTCCATTTTTCACTGCCCATTTGATAACGAAATACAGCGCAATCAAAATAACAATTGCAGTTCCTCCGCTTATGCCTAATTCATTCCACATAATCATTAACTCCTCCGATTTCGTGACTTTCAATTTATTTTCAATTTTGCAGGCTGGAATCTATCATTGAATAAAACACATCCATACTCCAACTACTATGAGCAATATACCTGATATTCTTCCTGCAAATTTTGACTTTTGATATCCTAGAAAATATATTGTTTCGGGAGTTGTAAATGGCAATAAAACAACATCTATACCCATTACTATAATTCCAATTCCTATTATGAAGACATTATTGTTAGAAATAATGCCATAAAACATAACTAAGAATCCCAAAATAATGCCTAATATAAAATACTTAATTTTATGGTTGTCTTTATCCACCATCTTTTCATAACAATTTTCACAATTACTATTACAAAATTCAAAATTGTCATTTAGTTTTTTGCCACAATATTTGCATTTTTTCATACTATTTTCTCGGTAATCCCCCCAAAATTTATTCATATATTCTCGATTTTTTCTGTTTTTTACATACAAGCTGGAAATTGTTACTTTCTACATAGCGTGTTTCCTAAAATGATAATTACCACGACATCAACCAAAATAATTCCCAATGCAATATATACAAAAAATGCAGGTAAAATATTTTCAAACAAGCCCATAGTTAATGCAAGAATTGCTATAATAGACATTCCAATTCCCATTGTTCTGCATAACTTCTTTTCATCATATTTTTCCTTTTCTTCTTTTGAAGCTGTATTATATCCAGAAATGAACCAGCTTCCGTGTCCAGAAAGTAAAATAATAGAAAGTACGGCAAATATCACAAAGACAATCCACACTATCCAATCAGAACCTGTTGCTAAATCTGATAATTTCATTTACAGACTCCTCCTTAAATTCTGTTTTGTTACTTATAGGATATCATATTTTTTCTTCAATTACATCCACCTAATTTTAATACATTGCCATTCGGCTTACTTCTGTAACCAGCATCCGGTTAATCTTCTCCTGCATTGTTTCCTTTGAATCTTCATTAAAATGATAACGGACAACATAGACCGTCTGACCGATTTTCTTTGTAAATGTGTTCCCCTCTGTTTTTGTATTCATCAAAAGAATCTCTTCCCGGTAGACCAGAGCTGCCTGTTTCCAGGGAAGTGAATCCGGGAACCTGTTCTTATATTTGATTCCATATAAAAGACTTCCAAGGCAGCAGATAACCGTGAGGATCACACAGGTGATTCCTGTAAATGGAGTGATCTTCAGACAAGCCAGCAGCCATTGCGCATATCCGCATACCGCAACCGCCAGTACCTTGGAAAACATCCAGCCATTATCATCAAATCCTCGAAACATCCTGGATGTTACCGGCATAAATACCAGTCCCAACAGAAACAGCATCTCCCACTAGGTTAAAAATGTAAAGAAATCAGAACCCAGGAGCCAGTAAGCAGTGCCTGCCAATAAAACAACCGGGGCAATCTTTATCAAATAAATTCGTTTCGCATTCAAGCCAGTATCCTTCCTTTTCCTGTTTTTATTATTACTGAGTTAGAATATCATTTTTTTCAAGCGTTCCTGTAAATATGGAATATGCTCCCGTTATCTTGCAGCTGCCGGAAATTTTCCCTTCATATTCAACCGCTACAAGATCTCCTGTCTTGATCTCCCCACTTTCACTCCATCTTTTTACCCTTATGTCATCTGTATATACCTTATATTCTTTTCCGGCTTTGGGGTTCCTACATAAAGCTGTATTATCAACTATCATATATCCATTTCCAATTTCCGTGACAGTTCCGGATATGGTTGGCGCACTGCTGCTGGATTTTGTTTCCGTGGAATGCTTTTGTACGTAACGGATGATTTGTCCTGCTGCTTCTTTTCCAATGAAATAGCTGTATTCATAGTCTAAAATATTGGTTGCGAAATAGCCGTCTTCAGAAATGTAGATCACCCGGTTATAAACACCCAGCGTTTCCGAGGTTGCAGTGAAAGCGAGATAAATACGGTTCTCTCTTTCAAAGAAATCACTTGTATTATCAAGTTTTGCATCACTGCGGCCCGCAAGGATCTGCCAGATCTCATCATCATTATCCAGCAAAAGTTCCTCTTTTTCCTCATAATTTTCACATTTTGTCACGTAGTTTAACTCTATATTTTGAGAAAGACCATACAGTTCCAGCAACTTCCCTAAAGTATCTGGAGCAGTGCTTTCATCAGCTGCATAAACATAAAATCCGTCTTCATTCCCTGCAGCAATCATCAGTTCTTCTGATATTCCATGAATCTTCCGCACCTCAAATGTTTCCGTATATTTTTTTTCGGTATCAGGATCAAGGCCTTCTGCTATACAGGAGCCAATCTCATCCCCTAGTGCATCTGTGTGGATTGGATTCTGGCTTTTTACGGTAAACTGTTTTCCATTAAACTTAATAGCAGGATATTTTTTAAAAATATTTTAGAAGAAACACTCTCCGGACCACTTCTTTTTGTTTATTAAGAAAAATACTGATTGATTTTCCAATCTCTTCGTCATTCCTGCTCGGAGCATACCTTTCATCTGGCAGTATATCTGCAAGTTCATCCAATGCCATAACCATATCAGCGGATCGTTTTTTAGCTTTTTGTTTTCTAAATTTATCTATGGAAATACTTCTGACAATTTTGGAAATATAAGCCTTAAAGTTATCCGGCCTTGTAGGTGGAATTTTGTTCCACACTCCTAAATATGTGTCATTCACACACTCTTCCGAATCCTGGAGGTTATTTAGGATATTATAGGCAATTTTATGACAAAGTTTTCCATATTTTATATCTGTTTCCTTAATTGCCTGCTCGTTTCTTTCAAAATAGAGTTCTATGATTTTTTTATCGTCTATGATATTCCCCTCCTCAAAAATGTTCTCAATTATAAAGTCGGCTTTTTTTGATGGGCGTCTCAAAAAATTTATATTTTTTTGAATTATAGCATAGAAAAAAGAGAACAGCTTTAGCCATTCTCTTTTTGTCATCTGAATCCAAATTTTTTTTATCAAGAATACCAATTTTCTACTGCTTTTCTTGATTTCGAATCTCCTTAATCAGCTCTACTGCATTTTCTGCATCATCAGTTTTTACGAATATATCCATTCCATATATTCCAAAGCCAGGTGCCCCATGCATCGCAACATTCGCACTTGCCTCCTGTGAAAAAGCCATTATTCCATTTTGTCTTAACATTTCCATGAGTTGTTCCGTTTCTATTATATTTTGTGCATTGTAAATCTTGATATATTCCATCTTAGATAATGGTGAAATTTCTTTTATATTTTGAGTATTTGTTGGATTTTGTTTCTTTTTCCGATTGATAAATGTCAGAATTCTAAGAATAATAAATGCGACAATAGTAATACCGATCCAAAATTCAAAAGCTAATCGTGTTATCTGTGTTTCTGTAGCTCCCATTCTTAACAAGCATACGCCATAGAGGAAAGCAAAAATTCCTGAACATAATACGCTGGTAAGAAAATCCCTCCATACAGTAGTATTTTGGGGCAAACATTTATCCCATATTCCATTGTATATCATAATAGTTGCATACAGGATTCCTCCGGCTAAAACACTTACTGTCTCTCCTAAAATAAAACGAATATTTATTGTCAATAACATTTGAATAATAATTGCCATTACACCAATCACAAACATTGATGCAAAGGCAAGATTTCCAGCCTGTAGTGCTTTTCGTTTTGTCCATTCTTCATACATTGCAACTTTGTCCAAAGTTTCTCTCATCTCTTTATTCATAGCCTGGCTCCTTTCTCCATCCAGGAGCTCTCTCATTTCAACATCGTAATATTCAGCAAGCTCAACAAGTATGCTAAGATCTGGCATATTTGTTCCTGTTTCCCATCTGGAAACTGTTCTTGCAGACACTCTGAATTTCTCAGCAAGCTGCTCTTGTGTCAGATTCTTTTCCTTACGACATTGCTTTAAAAAAGCTCCGATCTTTTTTGTGTCCATGTCTCTACCTCTCTTCCACTTACAGTTTACCAATATGTAACAAAATTACCACGACATAAAATGAGAATCCACGAATTTTCAACCAGACATTGTATGTCTACGATATTCAAAGTTACTTTCAACATCAAAAGTTGCTTTATGGTCATTCAAAATTATCAATCCTTCTTTTCAGCTTTAGGTTTATGATAGGCCATTTATATAAATTATCGTATTTTTTACTCTCCGGTCCAGCATTTTTTTCTGCAAACTGGAGGTATATCAGCCTTTCTTGTGAGTAGCAAAGTATTCTTTCAAAACAATCAGTGCTTCCTCTCTCAAAATGCCTGATTACAGTTTTATTATTCTGCTATGATTTTATGTAGTTTTATTAGTATGCAATACCACACTACAGTGCAGACAACCGTTCAAAAATATATTCCTTCTCTGATGACAAGTCTTCTCTAAACCTATAGCCCAGTCTGTTAAATTCTTGTATATCAGCTGGATTTTCAATCCCTCTTTCTGCCATAAATCTGACCATTTCGCCGCGGGCCATTTTTGCATAAGTACCTTTTGTTACCAGCTTTTCTCCGGATAATTCACAAAATGTAATCGTTATATACGTATCTTTTGGTGACAGATATTTTTCTATGCATTTCGAATATTCTTTTGATGCCAGATTAATAATGATCCGGCTGTCATCAATAACGGACTGATATAGCAGATCTCCCCAATAGTCATATAAATTTCGGGTATTTCCTATTGTAACCTTTGCCTGCATTTCCAGGCGATATGGTTTCACACCGTCCAGTGGCTTTAAGTTTCCATAAAATGCGGATAAAATTCTCAGATGCTTTTGGATATACTCAAACTGTCCGTCTTCAAACACTGCTGGTGCCATATACTGGAATGCAATTCCTTCATAAGACAAAATAGCTGGAGTAAGCATGTGATAAAGATCCATATTTTCTAATCTGTCAAAGTTCTGCCTGGCAATCTTGTCATTACATTTCCAGATTGCTTTCAGTTCCTCTTTTTCCAGGCTCTTCATCCAACTCAGTATCTTCGTTGTCTTATCAAGAAAATCCGGCATTCCTACGGGTGCTATGCTGTCCGTATCCGTAACCATCTTTTTTGCCGGTGATAATATAATCTTCATCACGCCAATTCCTTCAGCATATTTTCAGGATCATCTGCTGCTTTCACTTTATCATTTGCCTTTATGATAATTCCATGCTCATCAATCAGATAGGTCGTCCTTACTACTCCCATAGAGACTTTTCCATAATTCTTCTTTTCTTTCCAAACGTCATATGCCTCAATCACTTTGCGCTCCGGATCTGCCAATAAGGTAAATGCCAGTCCGTATTTTTCTTCAAATCTCTTATGAGAAGCTACTGAATCCTTACTAACACCAAGGATAACAGCTCCTTTTTCTGTAAACTGAGGATACCGATCTGAAAAGCCACATGCCTGTTTCGTACAGCCAGCTGTATTATCTTTCGGGTAAAAATATAAAATTACTTTCTTTCCGGCATAATCACTTAATTTATGCATGTTTCCGTTCTGATCCGGCAGTTCAAAATCAGGGGCTTTTGTTCCTGTTTCCAACATTTTTTAATCCTCCGTTTCTGTAGCTTCCGCTTTCTTTCTTGTTTTTTTACTGCCAGAAATCATTTTGTGTCCTGTATAGATAGACATTATCATACAAAGCAGAGAGCTTAGTGCAAAATATTTGTGACTTGATTTTAAGCCTTTATATCCTGTATAAACAGTTCCAATCATGGTAATAAATGCTCCTAACGACCAATATTTGTGTGCTTTCATGTGATTCCTCCATTTTTCAGTGTATTCAATTGTAATTATACTCTACCGCATTCCTATGTCAATTTTATAATAGATCCTTCCTATAAAATTTTTCAGAATATCTGATATGATACCCTCAAGTAGGGCATAAAAATATAAAAACCTACTTGAGGGTATCATATCAGAACTGGCGGTTATGTTTGAGGGAAGCACCGCCAGCGGTACAGAGCAGGCTTACCGGAAAGCGATGGATAAGCTGACAGAGCTTCTGATTGCCGAGGATGCCATCCATGCAGGCCGGCATATTTTTTCATTGCCATCCGATGTTCTTACAAAACATATACTTCTCCCCCCTTGATGCGTCATTCTTGTTCTGAAAACAGGAACAGAATTCTTACAGCGACTGTAAGTGTTATATATTGTGTTTCTGTGCTATCATTTACTTAAAAATGGATAGGAGGTATTCATATGAACCCAATTTTGAATATTGAAAATCTTACCAAAGTCTATGGGACTTTGCCAAACCAGACGAGAGCCCTGAACGGAATCACTTTTCAGGTCATGCCGGGAGAGTTTCTCGGTATTATGGGAAGCAGCGGTTCCGGTAAATCCACGCTTCTCAACTGTATTGCAACTGTGATTCAGCCCACAGGCGGACGCATTCAGGTGGATGGGGATACTTTGCAATCGCTCAAGGGAAAGACTCTTGCAGAGTACCGTAGCAAAAAAGTTGGTTATCTATTTCAGAACTTTGAATTGCTGGACAACCTGACTGGCAGAGAAAACATCCTGCTTCCGACTTCCTTGCATGGGGTATCCGAAGCAGAAAGCAGCCAGAGGCTGAAGCAGTTGACTAACTATCTGGAAATCACTGATGTTCTGGATAAGTTTCCGTCCAAGATGTCCGGCGGTCAACGTCAGCGTGTTGCGGCAGCAAGGGCTCTGATCTTGCATCCTCAAATGATTCTTGCCGATGAGCCGACGGGTGCGCTGGATTCTAAGAACGCAAGAAGTCTTATGGAGAAGCTGTCCGACCTGAATCATTACGAACAAGCTACGATCCTGATGGTAACCCATGATTCCAATGCCGCCAGCTTCTGTAAGCGCATCCTGTTCATCCAGGATGGCGTGATCTTTCATGAGCTACGACGTGGAGACGAATCCCAGCAGGAGTTCTACGGGCGCATCCTAAAAGTGATGGCGCAAATGGGAGGGGGCGGCGCAAATGTTCTCTAATCTCATTCTTCGGAACAGCCGTCGCAGCCGAAAGGAAAACGGTCTGTTTTTCAGCTCCCTGGTGATTTCTATTGTTGCCTTTTACATGATTCTTTCCATCTCTACTCAGGATGTTATGATCTTTTTGCAGAAGATGGAGAGCGATGCCGTGAACAGGCTCTTGCTTCTGATTCCTGTGTTTTACGGAATGACCTTGGGTATTCTTTTCTTTTTGATCTATTTTGCCTGCAAGTATCAGTTCGAGCGCAGACGGCATGAGTTTGGTGTTTATCTAATGTTGGGGATGCGTAGAAATAAACTGTTTGGTATGCTTCTGGCGGAAGATTGCCTGACTAGTATTCTTGCCATGCTCATAGGTTTACCTGTGGCTGTGGTGCTTTCAGAAATTGTCAGTCTTGTCATCGCCAAGCTAGTAGGCATGGGAATCATCGGTCATCAGTTTTCTTTATCTTGGTCTGCGATTGAATGGACGTTGGCAGGATTTCTGGCAATTAAGCTGACGGCACTTCTGATTTTGAGTGGACGGATCAGCCGCCAGGAGATCGGTACTTTGCTATCCCAGCCAGCGAACCGTCCCAAAAAGCAAATGCCTTCTATTTTCTATGGGCTGGCTGCTGTATGTGCAAGTGTGATGTTGGCAACGGCTTATTACATGGCAATTCAAGGAATTGCATGGACAAAGGTAAGTATGATGGGACTGACTTTACTGTTAGGTTCGGCTGGTACGATGTTGCTGTTCTACGGAATGCGGGCACTGATTGCTCTGATTGTTAAAAAAGGCAAAGGAAAAAAGCAGCTTCATGTATTTACTTTCCGCCAGATTCAGGAGAATGTCATTCATCAGTCAAGCTCTATGGCTATCAGCTCTCTGCTGATTCTTGCAGCACTGTGTTGCTTTGGTGCAGGCTTAGGAATCGCAGGGACAAACAATCTATCCACCGACCATGTAATTGACTATACCTTTGAAGATTATACCGTTGAAGATTCGGCGCAGGTTCTTTTGAATATACAGAAAACCCTGAACGAAAACGGTTTGGAAAATCAGTTTTCTGAGCTTTTTGAAATGAAGGTTGGGCATATTCGCACCACAGAAGATTACGAGAATGCCTACAGCATGGATGCTGTTATGGAATCTCTTCGGAGCCTGCCCCAGTCGGAAGATCGGGATGTCCTTTTGAACACTCTTGGTTATGCCACAGATCCGTATCTAATTTGTCTGTCAGACTATAATCGTTTACTGGAATTGTCCGGCAAACCTGTCATTAAATTAAGTGAGAATGAAGCCGCTGTTTATATAGGTTCCGACTTCACTACTGTAAATCGCACCGCAATGCTGAACGGCATACTTACTGAACATCCTGAAACGGAACTGGTTGGCAGTCCGATTCATCTTACAGGAGAGGTTCAGTCTGTGAATTTGGTCGCGGACCGTTCTATTACTTTGTCCTTTGCATTGATTCTTCCAGATGAAGCCTTCCTCTATCATACCCAAGGAATGTATGATACGTATGTGAATGCGGTACTCAGTAAGCAGGCTATGGAAGGAAATAGCCTTATGACTGCATATTTAAATTTGAGCGAGAAGCTGAACGAAACTGGCCTTGAATATGAAAGCTATCTTCAGAATATGGGCCGCCAGCTTTTCTACACCGTAGCATCCATCTATATTACCCTCTATCTGGCGATTGTGTTCCTGGTGGTTGCCAACACCATTGTGGGTGTTCAGTTCCTGATGAGCCAGCAGAAAACCGGGCGTAGATACCAGACCCTGATCCGCTTGGGAGCCACTTACGAAAGCCTTTGCCAGTCCGCCAGAAAGCAGATTTCGTGGTTTATGGGACTTCCTGTATTGGTTGCAGCTGTCAGCAGTCTGTTTGGAGTCAGAGCGTTGTTTACAGGGATACTCTCGTCACGAACCCGTGGGACAGTGTCTGAAATGCTACCTGTATCTGCTGCTATGATTTTGCTACTTTGTGTGATAGAATGTGTTTATATGAGTGTGGTCAAGCGCTCCAGTGATCGGTATTTGCTGACACTGATGCAGCCACAGAGAGAAGAATAATTTGGAAGGAGGTGCTGTCGTGAAAAGAATTGCTGTTGTGGAAGATGAAGTCTATATGCGGGAAGAGCTCTGCAATATGCTCCAAAAGGACGGGTATCTTGTGGAGGCAATCACCGAGTTTGAAGATGCCGCTCGGCTCTTGGCAGCCCTCCGTCCTGACCTTGTGATCTTAGACCTGAATTTGCCGGAAATCAGTGGCTTTCAAATCTGCCAGGAGCTAAAGAATAAAACCGCTATCCCCGTCCTGGTGCTGACTTCCAGAGACCAGGTAAAGGATGAACTGCAAGCGTTCCAGTTGGGTGCAGATGAATATTTGACGAAGCCGTGCAGAAAAGACCGGCTTCTTGCCAGGGTATCCAATATTCTCAAAAGGTATGAAGGCCGTACCAACCTCATAGAGGGATTGGATTTCCTGTTGGACCAGCAGACTTACACACTTTATATTCATAACACCTCTGTGGTGCTTCCCAAAAATCAGGGAAAACTGTTGGTTGCTCTTTTGGCCAGTGGTGATGCTCTGGTCACGACGGAGCAGCTTTGCTTAGCACTATGGGGAACCACAGAATACATAGACGAAAATGCCTTGCAGGTTAACCTGACCCGGTTGAAAAAGACGATGTCCGGTCTGGAGATGAAGCAACGAATCGTTGCGGTTCGTGGGATGGGCTATCGTTTGGAAGCGGAGGTATCTCCATGAAGCAGTTTTGGCGCATAATAGAACGGTACTACCCTTGGCTGCTGTTGCTGCTGGGTGTGGATTGCTTTTGTTCTATCATTCTTTGGATTTCTGACATTCAGGCATTTCAGACCTTGATTGGGTTAGTGGTTCTGACAAGCATCCTTCTGTTTTCAGCGATCCTGTTTGTGCTAAACAAGCGGGAGACCACCCGCCGAGAGCTGTTCCGGGATTTCCTCAGTGATCCTACCATCTGCAACAGGGAACGGCTGCTCAGTGCCATCAGCCGGGAAGAAGGAGAATCTATCCAGCTTCTGGCATCCGTTTTACAGGAACACAAAACTGAGAGTAACAGTATGGCAGATGCCCTACAGGACTATGAAGAATATGTGGAGGGCTGGGCACATGAAGCGAAAACGCCCCTATCGCTGTTGACTATGCTCCTGGATAATCGGAGCGACGAAATATCTCCTCCCCTGCAAGCAAAGCTGGATTATGTCCGCAGTCAGCTTCAGGAGGATGTCACTCAAATGTTATACTATGCCCGGTTAAAGAGCAGTACAAAGGATTATCAGTTTGAGGATATCAATTTGAATGACTGCTTGGGGGAAGTTCTGGAGGACTATGCCCCACTTCTGGAAGAAAAGCAGTTTGTAATTCTCAATAAACTGCAATCTGAAACAGTCTATACAGACCGTAGAGGGCTTCAGTTTATGTTGGGACAGATCGTGAGCAATGCCATAAAATATAGCAGCGATAGTCCCATGCTAACGATCTCTATGATACATTCGGAGACCGCAGATGTCCTTTCAGTTGAGGATAACGGCATCGGTGTAAAAAAATATGATCTGCCGTATATTTTTCAGAAGGGCTTTACCGGGGATTTTACTGACAGCAGAAAGAAAGCCACCGGTATAGGGCTTTACCTGGTTAAGAAGATGGCTGACGATCTAAACCTTCGTCTGGAAGCTGCTTCCCAATGGGGAAAGGGCTTTAAGATAGTCATCTTCTTTCCAAAATTGAGATTTAATGGAAAATCATATAAATAGAAAAACGCCCGCAGATTTTCTCCTGCGGGCAGCGTGGTGTCAGCTATCCAAAGGCTTGTATTGTTATTCTTTAATCTTTCTTTAAAAAATATGATAAAAGGTTTGCCCACAGGAAATTCTTACTCAATCTCTTCTCCATCTATATATAGTTGAAATTTATCAGGATTATTGACAACGTCATAGTCCTTTCCGTATTCTATAGGCCTATATTCGGCTGTCATTACCGACTCTCCTTCTTCAATATCCTCTTTCCATAAATAAATGTACATATCAAGGCTCGTCGCATATCCATGGTCTGTTGAGAATTTTGTCGAATGAAAAGAATCATCCTTGTACATCTGCAATAGTTCTCTTGCAAACGCTTCTCTATCTTCAATATTTTCCCGGTTAGCGACCACAGTTATATTTTCATCACGATTTATGGAAAATGTTCCAACTACATCCGGTTCACCTTTCTTATGACCGGATTCAGATTTCATATAAATACTTTTTGCCGCAATTATCAAGATCACTGCTCCTGAGATCACTGCAATGATACTTCTCTTCATATTTCCATTCATTCCCTTCTAACTGTCCTACTGCATAATCTGTTACTTCTTTCAATACCGATTTGTCTCTTTTAAGTGTTACTTTCTTTCGTTCTTTCTGCACAGACAGATTAACATCTTCAAATCCTGCATTTTGCCTATATCTATTTTTAAGAATTATATATAGTTCTTTAGAACTATAATATCATGGTTTTGATTGCGAAAAAAGACATGTTTTACAAATGAATCCATAAAAAAAAGAAGAGCTTTATGCCCTTCAATTTTGCAGTTAATTCTATTAGCCTACAAAAGCTCTGACTGCATTTAAAATTCTTTTCTGTTCGTTCTTTGGTAATTTTTCTATCATTTCAGACAATTCATTGGTAACACCTGTGACAGAATGTGTCACGACATCAATCAGCAGTGCATCTGCCGATATATCAAGTGCATTGGCTATCGCTACAAAGGTATCAAATTTTGTTACTTTTAGTCCTCTCTCTATCACACTGACATGTGTTGTACTTAAATTTACCAGCGCTGCCAGTTCTTCCTGTGTAAGATTTTTTGCCTCTCTTGCAGCCTTGATTCGCTGACCAACCGCTTTTAAATCCATCGTAACACCTCCTTCAGAACGATAATTCGCTCTAAAATTAGTATACTGATGGATAATCAAAAGATACAGAATCTACAGAAGATGTGCTAGTTCTTTAGAACAAGTATTGATATTTTATATATCTTAACTTCCGGTTTTTTACGACTCTTTTTCTTGACCTCTTTATCTATTGTACTCTGATTTGTCATATGATTACCTCCGATAGCAGTCGTCTCCCCTTGTGATGATACCGTGTGCTTTTGCAGATGTGCGATACTCGTCTGTGGTGCTTAGCGGGACAAACTTTTCTTCGGTCAAATATTCAAGGGAGATTTCCCGTTTCCACCTTGCCACCAGCATACGGGCAGCGTCAAAGGACGCATGACGAATAACAATCCGGCAATAGGTATCATGCACTAAAATATCCGAATCCATATAGAAAGCACATATTGAACAACACTGCCAAAATCAGAGCTGACAGTATAAATGCCACTTTTCCTTTCCCCTTTGTATACCAGCAGATAAAAGCCAATAATGGAGAAACAGATGTAAATCCAAACCAAACCACCGCATAGCTTCTTGGAAAAAATCCTGCAATATAGTTTGAATACAAATAGTAACTTGCAACCATACCAACAAAGAATGCAAAAACATTAATGCTTTGCGTTCAGTAAAACCACATCTCTCTGCAATAGCTATGTTAGATTCAAAATAAAAATATTTTAGAAGAAACACTCTCCGGATCTCTTCTTTTTGTTTGTAAAGAAAAATACTGATCGATTTTCCAATCTCTTCATCATTCCTGCCCGGAGCATACCTTTCATCCGGCAGTACATCTGCAAGTTCATCCAATGCCATAACCATATTGGCTGATCGTTTTTGGGCTTTTAGTTTTCTAAATTTATCGATGGAAATATTTCTGACGATTGTGGAAATATAAGATTTAAAATTGCCTGGCCTTGCAGGTGGGATTCTGTTCCATACTCCTAAATAGGTGTCATTTACACACTCTTCCGAATCCTGGCGGTTATTCAGGACATTATAGGCAATTTTGTGACAGAGCTTTCCATATTCTATATCTGTTTTCTTAATTGCCTGTTGATTCCTTTCAAAGTAGAGTTCTATTATTTTTTTATCGTCTATGATGTTCACCTCCTCAAAAATGTTCTCAATTATAAAGTCGGCTTTTTTTGACGGACGTCTCAAAAAAATTATATTTTTTTGAGTCATAGCATAACAAAAAGAGAACAGCTCATTAGACATTCCCTTTTGTCAGCTGAAGTGTTCCCTTATGGTTATTCAAAATTATCAGTACTTGTAATCTTCTGGTTCAATACTCTATTTACTCTTTCAATGGGGAAGCTATCTTCCATATCAGTCACTTCAAACAAATTTAGCGGTAGCTCCCTTTCTCCAATCAGAGACAGATATTCATTAACAGCTCTGCGGTCGATCATGATTTTTCCATGTCCATCCCAATGACGATTACTCTCTTTCTTCTTCAACCCGGAAATCCAATATTCGTCGCCATTCTCAATATCTATATAATTGGAATAATTGCCATTATATTTTTGAAAGGCATGGTTATTAAAATAGATTGTTTTCTTACTCTTTGAAGTTTTCACATATCCGATCCATGCCGGACCATCATCTGAATATCCCGTTTTAAGTTCAATGTACATTAAATCATGAATCATTTTTAACATCTCCACCTAAAGGAACAGTTTTAGCCATTCTCATTTTTTAATGCTGCTTAATAAGCTCCCGGATTCCACAGATAAACGATAAAACAATTACTATAATGTAACAACTCCGGTTTACAACCGTATTCTCAGCCCAGTTGCTTACTGCGATCACAGTCCATAAAGCTCCCTGTACAACCATCAGCATTCCATTTGTTTTTGGATTACTTTTATTAGCAACCAGTAAGAAAATGTAAACGGCTAAAATAATGAGTGATATAATGATTGTTAATGTTGGCATAGGCTTGTTCTCCTTTGCTGTCCTGTTTTTTATTATTTCTGAGTCAGAATACCATTTTCTTCCAGTGCTTCTGTAAATACGAAATATATTCGTGTTACTGCGGGTTTATAGTAATGAAGCATATAGCAGATATCGCAATGCATTCTTTATTTTGCAATATACAAAACACCTAGCGTACCAGGTCCGCAATGACTTGATACAACACCGCCAGCCCTGGTTTCCAGTATCTCATCAAAAATGTCAAGTTCTTTCAGATAAGCCCTCACTTTTTCTACAGTTTCCTGTTCACAGCCAGAATGTGTTATAAATACGCGTTCAGGTCTCGCTTTTTTTAAATCTTTTTCCATATCTTTTACATAGTTCATGACAACAGAAGCAATTTTTCCACGGTATTTCTTAGATGCATTCATTGCACCATCCTCCACTACAATCCTGGGATGCAGTTTTAAAACACCTCCGGCCATAACCGCTACTGCATTGCAGCGTCCGCCACGGTATAAATAAGTAAGGGTATCTACCACAAAGCTTGCTCTCACATTTGGTTTTAACTTCTCTATCTCAGAAACAATCTGGGAAGCTGTCCGGTTATTCTTTGCCATAATTGCAGCTTCTACTACAAGAAGGCCGATACCGGTAGAAAGGTTTGCAGAATCGATTACTTTTATTCGGTCAGAAGCCCCCAGTTCTTCAGCAGCAAGGCGCATCACATTTCCAGAAGTGGACATACCTGCTGAAATAGAAAAGCAGACAATTTCCCTTCCAGCCTCTGCATAGGGGCGAAAAAGCTCCATGGCATCTGCCAGGGCAGGTGCAGAAGTTTTAGGTGTTGTCTTGTTTGCATCAGACCAGGCATAGATCTGATCCGGAGTAATGTTTTTTCCATCTTCATATTCTTTATCACCCAGAAGAATATGAAGCGGAAGAATGTCAATCTCATATTTTCGCAATAATTCCTGTGAAAGGTCGCAGGTACTGTCTGAAATAATTTTTACCATATATTCACACCCTTTTCCCGAACAAAGTCTGGGATATCTTCGGCTAAGGCAGGATAAAAGTTTCACTCTTACGCATAAATCCCGCCAGCTATTTCACTACTAATCAATATATTGTACCAAAAAACAATCGCAATTTCTACTCATTTACTATAAATTACATTCTTTCCCAAAACGGAAACCTGCCCAGACCTTTTTATTGGTGTTGATCTTGCTATAATTCATAAATGAAGTATAGCATGAAAAAGTGGTTTTTTGTATTGGATTTCCATCATATAAAAAACTGCTAAATTGTATCTAAAAGATCACAATCTAACAGTTTTCCATTATATGGTACAATTTACAAAAATACCAATTTATTATGATTAATACGTTGGAAGAAGGCCTCCATTGCCTGTCATGCAGACAATGGAACAAGCCTTAGGGGAATAAAATACTTTTATTTACAAGAATAAAGTATATACTTTTCTTTTAAATAAGTACATGGATAAAATTACATAAAACATGCACAAAATACAATAGTTAGTCAAATGAATACCATAGATTGATACAATTAATTTTCCAAAAATACCTTATTCAAATATTTTTTTTGCCTTCTCCAGATTCATTTTTCCATTCACTTTCAAATAAATTTTTGTAATTTTAAGCGGCTCACCTATCTCACTGCAAAGCTCCTGCGCCTGTGATAAAGGAATATAGATATCTTCATTTTCCGTTACGGCAGTTACTTTACATGGAAGATAAACAGTTTGCTGTTCATTTTCTTCGTGTCCAGTTAAGGATACCGGATAATCTGCCGCGCCAGAAAGCTCTTTTGTATTTTCAGAAAGTGCATAAGAAATGGTTAGATTTTCTCCCATTTGCAGGAATTTTTCCTGTTGTTTTTTTGAAATGGAATGATTATTTGAGTCTTTCATGTTTTGCAATGCTTTACTTCCAAGCAACAACACCGGTGTATTTCCTAAATCATTCTGCTCTGGATTTTCTCCAAACGCATTCAGATTTATTCCTAAAAAGGTGGCTGTTTCCGTATAATCTTCAATCTTGATGGTTACTGGTATTTCCACAACGGGCCATATCTCTTTTATCCCTTCTATTTTTTTTGCCTTTTTCAAAAAATCATCATCATAAGTAAGGTCTCCAAGGGAAACCAGTGCTGAGTATTGTTTTTTCCCGTCTTGCATTCCTGAAAAAAGCTTTATAGAGAAAAATAATGCCAATATCAGAAGAAAACCTACAAAACAGGTAAAACTGTCTATTCTATTCTTTTTCAATGGGCATCCACCTTTCTGGTTTCTTCCAGAAGTATGTTTTTCTTATGAAGCTTGCCCAAGAGAAGTAGAATCACAGAAACAAGCAGTACTGCAATAACTGCAATAACGGAATACCACCAGCTGTTTGTTTCTTCCTGGTCATCCTCTATTTTTAAAGACTGGATTTTAGCTTCTTTGATCTCAGACTCAAACTCTGTACTTTCCTCATAGGAATTGCCGGCTGCATCCTCATAAGTAAGAATCAGTTTTCCGGTAATCCTGCCAGGAAAAGAACCGTCATCTTTTTCTGATTTTCCTTTTACATACACACGGAGACTTCCCTGTACTGCGGTTCCAGCTTCTAATGTTCCTAAAAAAGCGGACTCTTTTGGGTTCAATCCATCTGCTTCCAGCCGGACACTTGCATTATATATCTTATCCCTTCCAAGATTCATTGCTTTCACCGGAATTTCTACCGTATCCATGGTATATAAAACGGAAGGAATATCAGAAGCTTCCAGTTTTGCACGCGCCGGCTGAGTGATCTGAAAGGACAGCGTTTCTGTACCTGTCGCTCCCGTCGCTTTTGAATCTTCGTAATCCAGAGAAAAAGAAACTGTTGCCTGACCTGGAGTACAGTCCTCTGCTATAGTGACCTTTTGCTTCAGGGTAATTGCTTCTCCTGGAGTCAGTCTCTGAACATAAAAAGAGTTTCTCTCAAATTCAATTCCCTTTGTATCCGCAGAAATAGAAATCTTTAGACCAAATACATTCTGGCTACGGCTTTTATTCCGGAATGTCAGTGACATTTCTGTGACAGAGCCTGCTTTTAGATTTTGTCCGGAAAGATTGTTATCCTCTAAAAGAACCTGCGGTTTATGTAGTATTTTCTCACCAGACGAGCTGGCAGAAGAACCGCCTCCACTATACTCTCCA
The DNA here is from genome assembly GCF_015551645.1 of Ruminococcus sp. D54t1_190329_F1. Taxonomy (NCBI): domain Bacteria; kingdom Bacillati; phylum Bacillota; class Clostridia; order Eubacteriales; family Oscillospiraceae; genus Ruminococcus; species Ruminococcus sp. D54t1_190329_F1. The sequence goes on along the minus strand of NZ_JADNDC010000025.1, from coordinate 5,227 downwards.
GCAGAATAATCCCCACTATCTATAACAGGATCTGTAATCTGTGTTCCATTATCTGTATCAGTATTTCCATTTTCTATTATGACATGGATTGTCTTCTTTTCGTCCTCAGCAGAAGCGTCTCCTGATATAAATCCATCCAGGTCAGAATTTTGATTTTCCGAATCCGTTTTTTCAGGAGTCTGTTCCTCAGTTTCCCGAATCTTCTCATCTGTAGGATTGTTTTTTTCCTCTTCAAAAGGCAATGTACTGTCTGCATCACTATAAGAAGCTGACTGATCTGCTTCCAGAACAGACTCTCCCACAAAAGCAGCTTCCATATTCCCTGCATCTTCTGCAAAAACAGATGTCGGCAGAAGCATCATGAAACTTAATATTGCGAATGTGGTTTTCACAAATTTTTTTCCCATTTTCAGGCTGTCCTTTCTCTTAAAACTCCGCCATCCATCTCATATACGTGATCACATAAAATCCGGATATCCTCATCATTATGGCTTGCCAATAAAATGGTTTTTCCAGCTGCCTTTAAATCAAGCAAAAGTTCCCTGATCTCTGCCACGCCGTGTTTATCCAGACCGTTAAATGGTTCATCCAGAATCAGGAAGCGAGGATCTTCCATAATGGCCTGTGCAATTCCAAGGCGTTGCCGCATTCCAAGAGAGTACTTTCCAACCGGCTTTTTCATATCCGGATCCAGTCCTACTTTTTTTAGGATCAGGCGGATATCTGCCTTTGAAATCATTCTTTTCATATCTGCCAGTATTTCCAGGTTCTTTACACCTGTATACTGGGTAAGAAAGCCAGGCGTCTCAATGATGACACCAAGGCTTTCTGGAAAATCTACATCACGACCGATTTCTTTTCCGAAAACACGGATGGTGCCTGTGGTAACAGGAAGGAATCCGCAGATACATTTCATAAGTACTGTTTTGCCAGAGCCATTATTTCCTACAACGCCGTAAACCTGTCCCACCTTTAAGGTAAGATTTACTTCTTTTAATACCAGATCTTCCCCGAACCTTTTGGTTACGTGTTCTATTTTCACACAGGTATTTTGAAATTCAGATTTCTTCCACTTTTCCATTTAAAACACCTCCAAAAATTCCCATTAACACCAATAAAAATAATAGCAGAAATAACCACAGTCCCGCTTTATCCGTTCCCCAGTTTCCATCTGCCAGAATCCATTCCACTGGGTAAAACCAGATCTGGTCTTTGAAATAGCGTTCATGAAGTATAATTCCAAAATAATAGCTGACAAAAGGAATCCCATATGCCATATAAGCTGAATTCCATAAGGTACCACAGATTCCACCAAAAGTGCTTAGAATACTTCCGGTCAGTCCCATCCTAAGAGCTTTCATAAGCAGCTCCAGAAACTGTTCCTTTGGGAAACTGCCTTTTGCTTCCATAGGATAAAATATAACAAAATTAACAAGAAGTATGGTGCTTATAGCAAATATCCAGACTAAAAATCCAGATGTCATAACAGAAAAGACTTTTCCTTCCACATATAGCCTGCGGTTTGTCCTGGGAAATGCAGCTTTTAAAAATCCACTTTTATACTCCTGTAAAAAAGAATCACTCCACGGCAGTACCGCAGCTACAGGGATGGCAAAAGATACCATCTGACTTTTCAATGAACCATCCAGCAGGCTGATAAAAGTTCCACATGTTAATGCTTTTTTCAAACTTGGATAAGTCTGACCTGCTGCGATAGAAAAGCAGGCAATCAGCCATGCCGCCAGGAAACTCCTGCCAAGAAGCATACGTTTTGTTTCTACCCGCATAGATATTTCCCCTTCTGATTATGTTTTTTCTCCCAGAAATTCAAAGGGATATTTTTTCATCCTGCGAAGTGCCAGAACCATAAGAACAAATAAAATACCTGCGAAGAACATACAGGACTGCCAGATGGTCGGAAGTAATGGATCATAGCCAAAGTTATGTTTTCCATATACAGCCTGGTTCAAAGGACTGATCCAGCAGATCAGTACATTCACCTGATACATTTCATATTTTTCCTTATGCAAAATTGCGGCTACCACACTGGGTTCCAGTAAAAATCCAAATACACTATAAAGTAGTCCAAACACCATGCCTTTTGTTTTTCCTTTATAAAGATTTCCAACAAGGATCACAAAACCAAGTGTCAGGGAATAGCAGAATAACAGGAGAAAAACCTGCAGCATACAGCCATACGGAGAGATACTCTCCATGACTCTTACTGTAGAGGGGACCTGCAAGTTTTTCCCCAGTTCAGAATATCCGAGCATGGCAGCAGTCTCGCTCCACAGGTTGCCCGGATAACTGTCCTTCATACACAGTACAGATGTAAATAGCAGCATCAATACTGTATAAAGAGCAGTCACAAGAATAATATAAATAAACTGTCCCAAAAGCCATTTTTTCTTTGTTGTTCGAATTAACTGATATGGAGTAACTGGTGTCATCTTTGGCAGGTCTGAGAACAGCAGAAGCAACAGAAGAGAACTGAGCAGTACTGCTGTTCCATCCCCAAAGGTCCAAAGAAATGGCTCTACGGCCTGTACCGGTGTATCATAGTTTTCCATAACAACCATGATTCTTCCAGTGAGAAGAAAGCTAAGTACAAATTCCAGAAGGAAGGTAAAAATGACTTTTGGATTTCGAAAATAACCAAAGAAATTGTAATGTACAATTCCAAGTACCTGCTTCATATCAGTAGCCCAGATCCCTGTCTATAATACTGCCATCCACGGCGTTAATGGTAAGGAAGCTCCAGCTTGGATAGTCTGTGATGTCCGAGTAACTATTCCCATCATAGTCACCTTCCACTTTTCTGCTTCCAAAGAAATCCCAAACGGGAACCAGAAGACCTGTATGCGGATCTGTGGATGGTTCATAAATTCTGGCATAGCCCAGAACAATCCGGTCAATGTCATAAACTCTTGATTTTTCATATTCCATATTATCTGCATTGGTCACTACCATCATTTTTTCATATGCTTTCATAATCTCAGAAAATGGGAGAAGGTTTAAATTTTCTGTTTTTGTCTCTCCTATGGTATAAGGGTTTGAATAAGACATGCTTTCAATTCCATCTTTATCGACAAAGAAATAAAGACTTTCATAAGACCAGGTTTCCATAGTGCTGTCCATATCTTCCCAAGCACCGCCATCTGCCATTGTCTGAGTAATCGGAACACCGTTTATAGTACGTGTGTAATAAATCGCATATCCGCTTCCAAGATTACTTAAACGATTATCCTCTTCAAGACTATTGCACAATGCATAACTCCAGTCTGAAAACTGCAGATCTGTAATCCCCATTTTATCTACTTTTTCCTGTACAATTTTTTTGGCTTCATCTAATGAAATCCCAATGGACTCCTCAGTAGGTTTTTCTCCTTCACTGGAAGAAGTATACTCATACCAGGTCGTGTCCACAGGCAGCTTTTCCCCGCCAGATTTTGCCGTTTTTCGGATTTTGACAGATAAGGTATCGGATCCATAGGAAGATGTCTTGTAAAAATATTCCGTTCCATCCGGCATCTGTGCAACACCGGAGAAATCATTTTCAGCAGTACCATTTTCTGTCTCCTGGGAGCCTGCAACAGGTCTTCCTTCTACCAGCGTCTTCGTTTCCGGAGCAGCTTCATATTCCTGCTCATACATCTCAATTTCTCCATAAATGTCATAAATATAATTTCCATCTTCATCTGTTCCATAGTTATAGGGATCCAGATTTCCGTTTGCTACATCTTCTTTTAGTTCATCCAACGTTTTTTTGATTTCATCCTTTGTCTGGGTATAATAGCTATCCGATGTATACAGCTTTGCCTCTGAGAAAAAGGCATCTGTAATACGGTCAAGAAGATCCTGTGTAACTTCTGCAGGCGTAACAGAAATTGCGGATATCTTTTCTACATCCGGTATTTCTACGGTGGCATCCGTGTTCACTACAAGTTTTGCACTGTCATCTGTAGTCTGACTTTTATAAGTTTCCGGAGCATTGAGCAGGTCTCGAATAGTTGTTCTTACCGCTGTGTTCTTATCCTTTGTATTTTCAGAAGAATCCTCCTTCACCATATCTACGCCTTCAGCTTCTGTATAAGCATCTTCTGCCTTGCTTCCTTTTGGTTTTACAAGGGAAGATTCCGGGGTCTGGGCACATCCTGTGAGCATTCCTATACAAAGTGTTAATCCTACAATTTTATTTATGTTTTTTCTCATGTTGAATAAATTCTCCTTCCTGTTTATGTCCACAAGTATAGCATCTTTCATTACACCAAATCTTCCGCAAGTTGTAACTGTTCTGTAAATTCCAATTATTTACCATAAAACAGATACGATCGTTCCTTTTCCCAGATGACTTGTAATTTCCAGCTGAAATCCATGTATATCTGCAATTTTCTGGCATAGCGCAAGACCAAGCCCAACACTTCCCTTTGCTCTGGAACGTGATTTATCGACCATATAAAAAGCTTCTGTTACTCTTTTCAGATCCTCCTCTGGAATTCCCTTCCCATAATCCTGAACAGATAAGTGATTTTGGGTTGCCTCCAGTACGATTTTTGAATTCTCATCGGAAGCCTTGACTGCATTATCAATAAAATTTGTCACTGCACTCACCATAAGGTCCGGATCAAATGTTTTTCTAAGCTCCTCTGGATTACAATGTATTTCAAGACAAATTTTTTTCTCCTGAAGCCTGTAAGTAACAAGCTTTTTTACATCTTCCAGAAATTGATTCATCTGAACTTCCACTGGAACAAATTCTGCTTCACCTGTTTCATATAATCCGGTAAGTTCCAGCATTTTCACTGAAAGCCTGGAAAGCCTTCGGCATTCATTTCTAATATAATCAAGCGCTATCTCCTGCCTCTTGGGAGAAAGGCGTACCGTTAGAAGTGTATCTGCATATCCTATGATTGCAGTCATCGGTGTCTTTAATTCATGGGCCAAACTTCCAAGCAGCTGTCTCTGTGCCTGGTTTACGGAAGAAAGCTTTTCAATCTGCTCCCTTACTTTACCTGTCATAAGATTAAAGCTTTTCCCAACCTGTGCCAGTTCCGTCTTTCCCTCTGATGGCACTTTTATCTCATAATTTCCATTTGCCACAGAAACAGCCGCTTCTTTTTGATATGCCCCTTGTCAAGTAGACAGGTGAGATATCTAAAGGTAAGCGACAAAAATACCTACATTTCATTTTGGAGTGTAGGTATTTTTATGCACACCATTTCTCTTT